>DTYX01000407.1 GCA_012961655.1 Candidatus Poribacteria bacterium | reverse complement strand
CGTATGCTTTTCAAGTCGAATCGGAAGGACTGGCAGAAGATAATAGACCTGTTGCATCCTGTAATGCAATCATAGATAGAACGGGAAACGCTATACAAATAAAACTATGGAAGCAGCGATGGTAATCCGAATTCCTTAGAGGGGGAGAACGAACGTGGCGAAAAAATTAGCAACTGCGATTGACATAGGCGCGGATTCAGTAAAAGTTGTTCAATTAGAAGAGACATCGTCAGGGATTAAACTTGTAAATTTTGGCATTGAACGATATCCACGTCCAGATATCGATGCTGAAGTATCAGATGATACTATTGTCAGCGCCTTGCGTAATGTTCTCTCTCAGGCAAATATAAAAACGAAATCCGCCGTTATATCGATTCCACGCGCCCTTGTGACCCAAAAGAGATTAAATTTTCAGACCCGAACATCTGCTCTCACAGAAGAAGAGATAGATGAAATGGTAGCGCTGCAAGCGGAAGTGGAAATTCCATTTGGCGCGAACAATGCGATTTATGACCATCATAATATTCAGAAGTCTCCAGAGGGAATGTCAGCGGAACTTGTCGCCGCGAGAAAAGAAACTATTGCGCGGTATCTGGGGATTCTCAAATCGGCTGGCCTCCAAGCCGACGCGATATTGCCTTCAACTTATGCTATCAGCGCTGTGGCATTAAATCAATTAGCTTCGAACAATATGGAAGTAAATTACGAGGCGACGGCTACGGCTATTGAGAAACACGAATATACCGTAATGGTTATTGATATAGGCGCAGAATACACTGATTTGTGTCTCCTCCGCAGTAATCGCATAGCCTTTTCAAGAAGTTTTCCAATCGGCGGCGACCGGCTCACCAAAGCTTATGCCAAAGAGCAGGGACTTTCTTATGAGAACGCTGAAGAATATAAAATCTCTAACTCCAATTTAGAAGTAGATTTATCCGAATCGGTTCCAACTTACGAATGGGCGGAAAGATTATCAGAAGAACTTCAGCGTTCCATCCAGGCATTCGGTCGGGATATGCTTGGAGCCGAAAAGGTAGATAATATTTGGATGTGCGGTTGCGGGGCAACTATTCCGGGGCTTGCCCAATATATCACCGACAGCCTTGAGATTCCAGCTGAGTTGTGGAATCCACTCGCTGCGTTTGAATCGAATCTCCCCGCCGAACTACCGGAAAAGATGAAATACACTTTCGCAGTATCGTTGGGTTTGGGGCTAAACGCATTAACAAATAAGGTTAGCGTTAATCTACTGCCCGCTGAAGAGGTGCAGCGAAAAGAGAAAGCGAAACAGAGACTTTTCACCTTATCTTACGCCGCCGCCGCTTTGATTCTGATTGTTGGGATATCCGTGGGCGCAAATACTTGGATTAGCTCCCGCAATGCTCATCTTGAAGAGATAAACTTGCGATTACAAGCTGTGCAAAAAGCATCAGAGCAGGCAATAGATCTCCTCATTGATGATTTAGTGATGACAAAGATGTTGTCTCCGAGAGTTTCGCCGCTTGATATACTAAAAGAATTGAGTGAAAATTTTCCTGACCGCACAAAAGTCGCTCTGACAAATTTCACATTGGATAGAACGCAGAAAATAACTCTCAATGTTGAGGCAAATTCCCATGCAGAAATCAGTAACCTGATAAGCAAATTGGGTCGGTCTAAACTTTTCACAGATATAACATCAGGGCAGATTTCTACAACTGAAAAAAAGAAGGGAAAACAGATTCTGCAAGCCCAAGTTGTTTGTAAACTATCGAATAACGCGGCCAAATACGTCAAAGAATTGAAAGAACTTGCCGCAAAAAAATCCCAATCCGCGCCGAAAAAAATTCAGGACGAGGGTGTTATCAGGCGAACCAGTATGAGAAATCCTGAGTAATGACGTAGGGCAAGCTTCCAGCTTGCCACTGGGGGAAAGAAGAATGAAAACACACGTTTTTACCATTGACAAACGTTCGCATTTAAAAAAGGCACAAGAAATCTACGATAAAATCAAGACAAATATGGAGTCGAATCACAAGGGAGAAATAATTGCTATAGGTAAAAGGGAGAAACAATGACAATCAGAGGATATGTGGATGATTTTTATCAAGCTATACCTATTGCAACCCAACTTGGACTAGAATTGATTACAACTCAGAACTATGAATTGGCAGATGGCACCGTAGAAGAAGAACTGGTTTTCCTAGGCCATGTTATATTTGGCGATGAAAAACCGGTTACGGTAGTATTGACTGATTCTGAGGATGCGTTCTGATGCTAATTTGCATATTGACTTTATAGCCAAGACAGTGGAAATCGAGATATAATCGAAAGGTCGTATAATCATGAGAAAACTAACAACTCGCGAAAAAACAATGATAGGTCTTTGTGGTGTCGTGTTTATCGTTGTTCTGGCTCTCTTTATATTCAGACCTTTATTGAACCAGTGGCGAAGTACCGGCGAAGAGATAAAGCTGAAGCAGACGGAACTAAAATCCGCTCAAGAACTGGTGAATTTTGAATCATCAGCGATGGCAATCGAAGATAAACTGCGAATGAAAACAGGATTAGCAGCTCCCATCATCTCCGATGAACAGTTTAACCGACTTAAAGAGCAATTGACCGTCGATGATACGGGTGATGGTAGCGATAAGTTGAACATCAATAAAGCGACGCGAACTGAACTCCTAAGGCTGGATCTTGATAAATATCTCATTAATAGCATCCTGGCTTACCGCGATAACATCGGTCGATTCAACGAGCTTGAGGAACTAAAAAATATTCGTGGCACCATCTTTGAAGGACAACTTGCAGAAGCTATCCTTTCTCAACGATTGGCTAAGATTATTAAAGATACTGGGGTTAATCGAATCGACAGATTGGACGTAAAGCTGGTTCCAGGTAAAAAAACAGACACTATTTCGCGTGACGTGAAAAAATTATTCGTCAGTGAACTTTATCTCAATGAACTGGCAACTGAAATACAGAATCTTGAAGGAAAGACGCCACAGCAGAAAAATAGGCAATTTGAGCCGCTGCCGGATGTAATTCCCGATGAGTTGAAATTAAATTTAGCTAAAGCTATTATTGCACGCAAAGGTGAAATAGAACAAAAATTTGTCGAGTCGGAGGCTGCGACAAAGGAACAAGCTGTGCAACTTGCTCTGCGCAGGCTGAAGGCAAGTGAAGAAGATGTTACTGTGGAAATTCTCGATAAAGGCAGGCAAGGCTTCTTGGGATTTTTCGCCAAACCAGTCAAAGTCCGCGTCACCAAAAAAGAAGATGAACAAGGTATTATCGCCGGATTTAGAGAATCGCTCCTGAAATATAATGAAGAACTCGCTTCTGCTTTTAGTGACGAAGGGGATTTTTATTATGATTGGGACGAAGACTATTACGATGAAAATTATGACAGCGAGATAGAAGAATCGAACCTTGAGGATGATAACAGCGAGATGGGGAAAAAGGAATTCGGATTTCGGAATTCGGATTTCGGAATTACCCCAAGCATCGAGGAATCGGAAGACGGAAGCGGGATTGAAGCGGATATAAGCAACGAAGATGTTATGTGCTCAAAGCTCGCCGAATACTTTGTTAAAGTTTCGCAGAAGAGAAATGAACTTCGGCAGTGGCTTTACGGCATGCCCATATCATATCAAAAGCAATCTTACGTAGTGGAGATGGCATTCAAGTGTGAAATGAGTCAGCTCGTTAATATAATGTATAAGATAGAATCTTCCTTCAGATGGCTTTCGGTGCGAGACTTGAAGATTTCTATCGCCAACAAAGAAAAAACTCTACTATCTGCCAATATGTCTGTTTTGGCTACGGTTTTATGATGTCGTAGATTGCCGTAAGTCTCCCGACTTGCGGCAATCCGAGCACAAAACTTATGCTATAGGGCGTTTCTCCGAATTCGTCAATACGCCTTAGTCTGCAGTAAATTAAGGAGATGAATATTATGAGAGAACTGATGAGAACCTGGATATTAAGCAATGTATTCATAATTCTCGGATTTGTCTTAATTTCAATTTTTTCAATTTCCGCGATGGATGTTGAAGGGCAAAATGTGGACCCATCGGTGAATCAATTAGTTGACCAACTGTTAGGAGATATTCCAGATTTTGTTAAGGATGTACTGGAGAAAGAGGGAGTTGACCTTAAAGACGTGATTGATGACCCCGAATTACGTCGTGAGATACGCGAAAAAGTCATGAATAATCCTGAGATTCGAGAAGAATTTCAGAAGAGAAGAGCTGAAATTCGCATGGATGAGGAAACCCGACAGGGCAAATCTGAAAGCGAACAACCCATTCAAGGAGATAACAAACGCCAAAGGAAAGGCGGACAAAAGGTTAATGAATATT
>DTYX01000406.1 GCA_012961655.1 Candidatus Poribacteria bacterium | reverse complement strand
TTAATCCTGCCACTGTTGTTAGCTAGCACAGGCATGCATCTCTTCATGCCGCTCCGTTCTTCGATAGCGTTGAGTCTAACCCAGGAGGGCAAAAAAGCCAGGCAACTTGCGCTATTGGGCACCGTTGGCTCAATAGCAAGTTTGATAGGCCCAGGCTTGGTTTATCTAATCTTCACGTATGTACAAACCGATAGTCTGGACATCGCTGGTAGGTCAATTGCTGAGATTCGATTCAGGAGTGTATTCGTTGTTTCGACAATTGTCTCGGCAATTGGCGGAATCATGATGCTGACCGTCTCCAGGGAGGAAAAAGCCGAACTAAAACGGGAGAGATTTATCTTTCGACGAAAATATTCGCTCTACTATGTGATTACCTTTCTCGCTGGTTGCCGAAGGCATATTTTTACCACTTTCGCCGCTTATGCTCTGGTCAAAGTCCATGGCGTAAAAGTTGAACATATCTCCCTTTTAATGATGGTAAATAGTATTCTCAATATCGGTACTCGATACATACTCGGACATCTTGTCGACCGCATCGGTGAAAAACGCTCTTTATTGCTGGGATACAGTATTTTAATCTTTGTCTTCATCGGGTATGCGCATATAAAATATCTGCCGCTGCTTTACGCTCTGTATTGTTTAGACAATATGTGTTTCGGCTTTGAAGTAGCAACAACGACTTACCTTGATAAAATTGCCCCACAGGAACATATCATGCAGACGATTTCTTTGGGAATCACGATGAACCATCTTTCCGCAATTCCAGTGCCAATTATCGGTGGATTTATCTGGAAGACGTTTGGCTACAGTTGGACATTTATGACAGGCTCGGCTATCCTCTTTTTTTCGTTGCTTACAGTAAGTAAAATTCGTACGCCGACGAAAAAAGACGTTTCTGTGCCTTTGTCATAATTTGTATCTTTGAATAAGGATGATATTTATGCCAGAAGTTGAACTTTATGATACAACATTAAGAGACGGCAACCAAGCAGAGGGAGTTGCTTTCTCTTTGAAAGATAAATTACGAATTGCACAAGCGCTTGATGAATTGGGCGTTCATTATATCGAAGGTGGATATCCTGGGTCTAATCCGAAGGACAGAGAATTTTTCAAACGGATTAAGCAATTAAATCTGAAACATGCTCACGTGACGCCATTCGGCAGTACCCGGCGGGCTGAAAAAAGTCCGGATGCCGATGATAACCTGCTGGCGTTGTTGGATACGGGAACGAAATTTGTTACAATCTTCGGCAAATCCTGGGCGCTTCATGCCACCGACGTGTTGGGTGTCTCCCTGGAAGAAAATCTTGAAATGATAGAGGATTCAGTGCATTTTCTCACCGCAAATGGGCGCGATGTAATTTATGACGCGGAGCATTTCTTCGATGGCTACAAAGATGATGCTGAATATGCGATGCGGACAGTAGAAGCCGCAATCCGAGGCGGCGCAAAAATCGTTGTGTTATGTGACACAAACGGCGGCACAATGCCACTGGATATTAAAGCAATCTTTGAAATAACCGAAAGCCGATTTGATATACCCCTGGGGATTCACGCGCACAACGATGCGGGAATGGCAACTGCAAACTCGATTATCGCTGTTCAAGCGGGAGCAGTGCATGTGCAAGGCACTTTCAACGGCTACGGTGAACGTTGTGGCAACGCCAATTTGTCATCCATTATCCCCAATCTGAAAATAAAACTAGGTATTGATTGCATCAGCGAAAAACAGTTACGACAACTTACCGATGTCTCGCGTCTAATCAGCGAACTGGCAAATTTACCTCATGACGAACGACAACCTTATGTCGGCAAATCCGCTTTCGCGCACAAAGGTGGAATGCACAGCGATGCGGTGCTCAAAAACCGACGTTCCTTTGAACACGTTGAACCGGAATTAGTGGGCAATGAACAACGCATTTTGATTTCAGAACAAGCGGGCGGAAGCGCTATCCTCAAGAAATTAGAACAAGAGTATCCCAATCTTTCCAAACGCTCTCTGGAAGTGCAAAAAGTCTTTGAAAAGATGAAAGAGGCTGAACAGGTGGGGTATCAATACGAAGGCGCAGAGGCATCCTTCCAACTGCTGACACATAAAACGCTGAATCGGTATCAACCTTTTTTCGACCTCACGGGATTCCGCGTAATCATCGAAAAATTTAGCGAATATGAGATGCCCTCTGAAGCGACAATAAAAGTGTGTGGACCCAATGGAATCATCGAACACACAGCCGCCGATGGCGATGGACCTGTGAATGCCCTGGACAATGCTCTGAGGAAAGCTCTGGAAAAATTCTACCCAAGCCTCAAAAAGGTGCGCTTGACCGATTACAAAGTCCGGGTTCTTGACACCAAAGATGGCACAGGCGCGAAAGTTAGAGTGCTGATAGAAGCGAGCGATGGCGAAGAAACCTGGGGCACAGTTGGCGTCTCGGAAAATATCATTCAGGCGAGCTGGGAGGCGTTGGTGGATAGTCTGGAATACAAATTATTTAAAGAGAAATATAAAAACGTGAAACGTGATGCGTGAAAGTAATTCT
>DTYX01000405.1 GCA_012961655.1 Candidatus Poribacteria bacterium | reverse complement strand
TAATCTTTTCGTCTCCTGTGCTCACGATGGTCATCCGCGAAACATCCGGCTCTTCAGTTTCCGCGACTGTAAGGCTGTCGATGTTAAACCCACGTCCGCTGAACAAACCCGCAATACGAGCTAAAACGCCGAGACGATTCTCCACTAAAACGGAGATTATGTGTCTGTTTTCAGCTAAACTTTCGTGGCTTTTCATTATGCCAACCCTCCTATCATCTCATTCAGAGCGGCGCCTGACGGCACCATTGGATATACATTCGCTTCACTGCTTACGATGAAATCCACCACTACTGGTCCATCAATCCTAAGCGCCTTTTCAATTGCAGGACGCACTTCATCGATTTGGGTGACTTTAATGCCTGTAACGCCAAATGCCTCTGCGATTTTTGAAAAATCGGGATTATCGTGCAGAACAGAGGCGGAATATCGCTCTTCGAAGAACAGTTCTTGCCATTGTCTGACCATACCTAAACGACCATTGTTGATAATCATGACCTTAATCGGCAACTTTCTGGACGCTATCGTGACCAACTCCTGCACGTTCATCATAAAGCTGCCGTCGCCGTTGATGTTGACTACCAATTTACCCGGGCAGCCAACCTGTGCGCCAATGGCGGCTGGGAGACCATAGCCCATTGTGCCCAGACCGCCGGAAGAGAGAAAGTGACGCGGGATGCTATATTGATAGTATTGCGCCGCCCACATCTGGTGTTGTCCGACATCAGTGACAATTATCGCTTCACCTTTGGTCGCTTCATAAATTTGCTCAATGACAAACTGCGGCATAATTTTATCATCATCCCAGGTATATTTGAAAGGGTATTCTTCTTTCCAGGCATTAATCTGCCGAATCCACGGCTGTATATCTGGTCTCATTACAAGTTTGTTCATCCCGATAAGCACACGTTTAGCATCGCCTACAACCGGCACATCCACCCGGACATTTTTCCCTATGCTGCATGGGTCAATGTCCGCGTGGATAATCGTCGCTTTCGGAGCAAATCTATCAACTCGTCCTGTCACTCTATCCTCAAATCGAGCTCCGATGGCAATCACCAGGTCAGTTTCCATGAAGGCATAATTGGCATAACAAGACCCGTGCATGCCGGGCATTTTGAGGGAAAGCGGATGCGTCTCAGGAAAAGCGCCCAAGCCCGTTAAGGTTACTGTAATCGGAATGCCTGTTTTTTCGACAAATTCGCGCAATTCCGATGAAGCCCCTGATAGGATTATCCCGCCGCCGGCGTATATCATCGGTCTTTTAGCGTTATTGATTAATTCAACCGCGCGCGCGATTTGTTTAGGATGTCCTTCATAGCGGGGATTGTAACCGCGGATGTTTACTTTTTCTGGATATTGGAAAATGGTCTCTTCTATCTGAGCATCTTTGGCAAAATCAATTACCACAGGCCCAGGACGACCTGTACTGGCAATGTGAAACGCTTCCGCGACTACTTCAGATACTTCGTTCACATCTTTAATTAAGAAACTATGTTTACAAATAGGACGGGTGATGCCAATAACATCAGCTTCCTGGAAAGCATCGTTTCCAATCAGATGCGTCATTACCTGACCTGTTATTGTGATAATGGGAATCGAATCCATATAAGCTGTGGCGATTCCTGTAGTAAGGTTCGTCGCGCCAGGGCCCGAAGTTGCCATCGCCACTCCCACTTTGCCCGTAGCGCGAGCATATCCATCAGCGGCATGCGCCGCTCCTTGTTCATGACGGGTATTAATAAATCGAATACCTTGTTCATCGTACAGGTCATCGGTGATATGCATCACCGCGCCGCCTGATATGCCGAAAATAACTTCCACACCAGCACGCTTTAAACTCTCCACAAGGATTTTGGCTCCTCGCATTTTCATCGATAATTCACCTCAGTATTTCTTTTAATGAAAAAACCCCTTCCATCTCAATTTGGAGACGGAAAGGGCTTAATCTGACCGTGGTAGCACTCCAATTCCCTCATCTTATCTGAATGAGCTCATGTTAGGAATGAGTGCGAACAAGTGGAGCAGACTTCCAGTCTGCTGAGCAGGTTGGAAACCTGCCCTACGTAACCGTCTGGGCTTACTTCGTTTAGCCGCTCACTTCAACGTTTGGTGTGAGCTCTTTCAAACCCAAATGTAGGATGGGCACCGCCCACCATTGCCCAGAAGCTCCGGGGCGACCTTCAGTTGAGAGAGCTTGAGGACGGGTTTATGTGTGAACCCATCGCAAAGTTCATCAACCTACTCCTACGCTCTACAAAACCTATGCAAACTTCATTAGAAGTAAGGGACTCAGATGTTTCGCCCAAGGAGTATCATCTCCTTGATTTAATTCCTCAATGATGAGAATTTTTTCCCATCATTGCCTGCAAATAGGAGTTCACATTTCCTGAAATCCCATACAACAGTGTATGAAGGAGAGGATAAATCCCAACCTTCATAGTCCGAGCCAGACAAAATTATTTCTTTGTCTAATGGCTTGGTTGGTTCTCGCCTACGGTCTAAATAGATTCAGACCTTGTTGTAGATGTAAAAATTATATCACATATTTATCACCTCCGTCAAGGAAAAATCGAAAATTACACAAATTCCCCACGCGAAGTTGTGATAAATCACTGAGTCGAAAGAAGCGGACTAAAGCCCGCTGTTAATGCTGGCGGTTTACGAAACAAACTCCTGATGAAGCGAAAGACCGGCAAATAGGACGTTTTAACATTCTTTTTTTGATTGAGAAACTGATACTCATGGCGAATCTCTAATCCACTGAACATTACAATAGTCGCTGAATTCTATCAAGCCTGCGCGAAATTAAATCATCGGCGGGAATGGACATAAGCGCATCAATTTGGGCGGGTAATACTTTTTTTAGCGAGGGGACCATTTGGTTATCATCGACAAGCATTATATGTATCGGTTCAAAAATTTCAGATGATTGGGGTTCAAATCCCATCATCTTGGCGTCAAGATTCAAAATCTCTTGTATTAGCGGTCTAAAACCGTAGGGAGCTATGATGCAATCCGCTATTGCCACAGCGATACCATCGATTATCGTCGGATTTCCAGATAGTACTTCTATGATGGGGACTGGAATATGTGACAACGTTCTCACATTCTGGATGATAGCGTCAACAAAGCCACATGTCATAATCTCTTCTGTTTGGTTATTCGACTCGGTCTTGAATCTCAGTATAAGTACAGGACGTTTCAATTGTTTGGCAATATTTAATAAACGGATGATTTTCTGCACGCCAATCCGCTTGTCTGTAACTTCTGAACTGTTATCTGTTGGAGCACAATGCGATATTAAAATAAATTTTTTCTCCTCGAGCCAAGCCAGACCACCGCATACAGACTTATCATCCCCTTGTACACGGTCGCCGTGTAGTTCGATAAATTTATCCGTAATCAGATTTATAAATCTATGAGATGTATCTGGATAAGTTTTGTTGGAGGTTATCATACCAATTTTCAAATTTTTGGGAATCTTATCCCTGATTTGTAAGTAAGGGCGCGTTAATCTATTTAACTTCCTCTGACAGTGAACGTAAAAAAGCGATGAAACTGTTAATATCCTTAACGAAATGGTTATATACATCTTCAAGCTCTTTTTGTAGGTTCTTAGAAACCAAGCTTTTGGGAAAAACTTGGTTTCTATGTATGAATTACGGCTCCAGCATCACTTTCCCCGCCTGTCCATTTGCGAACCTGGTAAACGCTGTTTGTGCTTCCGTCAGTGGAAAATGGTCGGTAATTAATTTTGCAACAGGTAAACCGCGTCGGTAGAGGTCGACGATGGCGGGATATTCTGCGTAATGATAGAACCAACTGCCCATCAGAGTGACGTCGTACCGGATTAAGTTCCCGCTGATATTGACGGGAACATCGCCTTGCTCACCGAGTGTAACGACCGCGCCAGCTTTTCCGACAAGTTTCAGGGCTACTTTTACCGTCTCCACTTTTCCCACCGCTTCGATGCACTTGTCGGCGAGCATACCGTGTGTTATTTCTCTCACGGCTTCGACGGGGTCAGTCTGTTGTGCATTGACAGTGTGAGCCGCGCCAAGTTCTTTTGCCAGCGAAAGCCGATAATCGTTTATGTCAATCGCAATGACTTCCGCCCCAAGGAAGGATTGCATCATGGCGTTACCCAGTCCAATCGGCCCGACGCCCACGATGCAAACAAAATCACCGCCTTTTGTATTCAGCCTTTTACTGACATGGTATGGCACGCCCATGCCGTCACCGCTGAGCAAAACGCCTACATCGAAGGCTACATCATCGGGCAATTTCAGACATACATGGTCAGGCGCGGCGACTAACTCCGCGTGCGCGCCCAACAATGAATCTCGATTATCGCAGTAGGTATACTGTCCTGCCACGCACCATCGACAGTTACCGCAGCCCCAAACTGCATGTACGCCGACTCTATCTCCTATTTTGAACCGTTGAGATTTCCCCGAGTCGATAACCACGCCGGTTACTTCATGACCGTCGTTAAATTCCTGTAAATTCGGAGCCAGAAACGATTTTATCTCACTGCCGCAAATTCCGGAATCTTTGACTTTGATTAAAATTTGATTCCCCGTCAAGTTGGGGTCGGGATATTCTTTAACCGCTACTTTGCCGTTGCCCAACAATTGAACGCCTAACATAAAAACTCCTTTACAAAAAAGAAACGGCAGGACAACTTGCCTGCCGTTAGTTGCTAGAATTCTTACTTGATGTTTGCCCAGGTAGTGGCAAGTTTGCCGCGTGCGCTCACAGCCAGCAAACCACCTCCCATCACCTCGTTAATCTCATCCTCGCTCAACGCCTTGTCCCAAATCATCACCTCGTCAAAGGTCGCATCCTCCACAGGCCAGGTTCCAGGCTTTTCACCCGTTCCGAGATAAATTGTTACTTTTTTGAAATCCGGAAGGTCAAAGTTCTCCGTCTGGTCTCCAATAAACTTGCCATCCACATAAACATAGCCCTTCTTTCCATCACCCGTCAAAGCGTAGTGATAGTTCCTTATCCCATAGACAAATATGCAAAAAACAACGCACGCCTTCGGCTTAGCG
>DTYX01000404.1 GCA_012961655.1 Candidatus Poribacteria bacterium | reverse complement strand
CATTGACATCTATAAAAAACGGAAAACAGGCTTTGTCAAGCAGCGTTACGGCGAGCTACTATCGAAAGAAGACAAAGGCAACAGTAGTTCCCTCTATTTTGACCTGTCGCAGTATCCTGAACATCTACCCTTCGGTACGGTATTCAAAGATATTTTCAAAGGCGTAAAAATTTGGTCTTTCAGCAATAAATATGGCGATGGGAAAGTGGTATCGGAACATCATTTTGTGTTATCGAATATTCATGCCCCTCCTAAGACAGAGAGCCGTGAAATATTGTTTATGACTCCATCCGATTCCGCTTTGTTGCTCTCAGTTGATGGAGTTGAACCGGCGGGTTTGTGGGATATATGTCAGACGTTTTTCGGGGTTGAAATGCTGTATGGGGATTCAAGAACAGGACTGGAAAAATATTTGGGAAAGCAAACTAACTTCATTATGCTGGGTTCTTCAGGCGAAGAAGTCAGGCTAATTCCGGCGATGGCGTTTCTCATTCCCATAACAGATGCGCCCACAGTAACCTCCCTGGCCCCGTACACAGAGGTAAAAAAGCGTTTGCTGGAACTGGGAAATTCAATTCGCATAAGTGGAAAAAAGTTACAATTCACGGGTCATAAGATTTACAATGGAGTGAATATAAATTTAGCTGAGTTGCCCTTGGGATTCATGATTTCCGTTAAAGGCGGATATGCCATTATCGACGGATATTTAGTGGTTGGCACAACGATACCGATTATTCAAAAGATTATCGACACTGCGTCGGGTCAGCAAAAACCGTTAAATCCAATGGATTATCAGTTATATTTGAGAAAAGAAAGCACAGGATACCTATTCATTCATCCACCGACTTTAGTACCAGAACTTCAGAGGATTGCATCTTTCTACGCCTTAATCGCCGGCATTTCAAAAGAACGACAGGCGAGTCAAATCGCTTCCCAAATCTCGAAGAATTTATATCCTCTCAGTTCCCTTGGAGGAATTAGCGCAAACTTCGATTTTCACGAAAGCCAGGGAACCGCTGAAATCACCATTTTAAGTGAAGTTAGATGAATATGGGTAATTTGTGTTTTCTTTGCGTCTATGCAGTTTTTCTTTTGTAAACTTCTGTGTTAGGTGATACTCAATTTACAAATTTCACAGTGTACTATATAAATCCAAATTGAAATTTTTTGTATTGGTCAAAAACATATTGCGACCATAACTACTTAGCTGCTATTTGACAAAAAGTTTTCATTATGATATTATTTAACACGAGTACTGAATTTTGCCGCTTGCCCGGAAATTTATGGTTCACGAAAGTTTATTTGAACCCATTAGGAGGAATTTTCGATGATTATAGATTCTCACGTTCACCTAAAGCACGGTGATGCTAAAGGCACAGAATACAGCGCGGAGATTATCATCAAGACGATGGACGCGGTGGGAATCGACAGATCCATCGTGTTTGCCATATCGACTGCGACAAAGCATTCGATTGAAATGGCACGGGAAGCGGTTGAGAAATTCCCCGACAGGCTAATTCCCTATGTCAATGTTGACCCAAGCTATGAAAAATCTATCCTTGAGGAAATTGACGAAGCAGTCTCAAAGCTCGGATTTCGAGGAATGAAAATTCACCTCGGATATGGCGTCCCAGCCGAAGAGATTATGAATCCATTTCTCCACTTCGCTTCCGAGCGTTGCGTCCCCTGTTTAATAGATTGTGTGGGCAGATACGATGTCGTCGAACGCATGGCGAGGGATTTTTCAGAAGCGAAAATAATCGTCGCTCACCTGGGAAAGTATCTTTGCAAGGATGAGGAGCTTATAGATGGGTTTATAAACATCGCCGATGCTCACAACAACATTTTCCTCGATGTCAGCGGCGTAGTCATTCCGAAAAAAATCACTGAAGCGGTACATCGAATCGGTTCCAATCGAGTTATATTCGGAACTGATGGACCCCATGAAGCGCCCGACACCATAGGGTTTGCGCGCGCTGAACTCGATAAAATTCGGGAGCTTCCTTTGAATCCGAACGATAAGACAGCGATTCTCGGCGGCGCTATCGCAGCATTACTTGGAATATAATTGCGTTAAATGGCAAGACGGCTAAGAACCTATCCGAAAAATCAAGGAAACCTGAATTTGCTCGGGAAGCGTTCTCCCATAAAACGTAGAGCGTAGAGTTTCACGTTTCACGCATCACGTTTTACCAAGAGGATGCGGAATATCAGTTTAAAAGTGATGGAATAAGGAAATGTCCGACAATACTAAATACTATGTTGCGGCTTGTCAGTTGGACTTGCCGAATCCGACCTCACACAAAGAGATAAAATCGCATGTTGACCATATGCTCTCGATGATTGATGGAGCGATTGTCGGTTATAGGTCTTTTCTGCCCGTAAGGTTGTTGGTGTTCCCCGAATATGGACATGCCGCGCCAATCTATCCCACCGCTAAGGAAATCAGGGAGAAGCTAGCTGTTCCGATTCCAAACGAACACACGGAACGCTATATACAGAAAGCGAAGGAATATGACATCTATATCCAGACAGCCACCTTCCTTGAGAGCGATAAAAGTTGGCCCAATGTGGTATTTAACACGACCTGTCTTATTGGTCCTGAAGGCATTCTATTCAAATACCGCAAGGTGAATACTTGGATTCCTTGGGAGGTGCATGCAAGTCCGCACGATTTGGAGGGATACAACGAGGAGATGTTTCCTGTCGCTAAAACGCCTATCGGCAACATCGGCGCCGCTATTTGCTACGATTGGTTGTTCCCAGAGCCCACCCGCCAGTTGACAGCGAATGGGGCGGAGATACTTATCAGGGTGTCCGCTTACATGGACCCCTGGGGCGCCACGCCGCCGATGGATTGGTGGACTGTCGTCAACCGCTGTCGCGCCATTGAGAATATCGCTTATGTGGTGGCGGCGAATCAGGCTGCCAGTCTTTCACATTATCCGCCGTTTTCCTGGCCTGGGGGCAGTATGATAGTGGACTACGATGGACGCATCCTCGCGCAAGCTGACCCCGGCAGCGGTGAAAAGATAGTGGTTGCTCAGCTAAACATCGATATGTTACGGCACGAACGAGCTATGCGCAAAGGACATCAAATGTTAGCTCACCTGCGGACGGAAGCATATCCTCTGTACCGTAAGAGCTTCTATCCAAAGGGAAGGTGGACTTATGATGAGAATTTGACAGTGGAAAAAAATGAGGAGACGATTGAAGCCGCAAAACGGAAGGTGGGTTACGTTAGTAGATTTTAGAAAAGATATTCAACCTCTAAGATATGAGCGCAAGTTTCAAACTTGCGTTACAAATTCTCATAGAAATAGTTTTGCGTTTTCAAATAATTTATGATAAAATTTTAATTCAAGGAAAGATGCATACGTCGCCTCTACCGAGAAGCCGCCTTAGACAAGAATAGCTTATCACGCCGTCTGGCGACGGCGTTATCATATGAATTTTTAGTTAACCCAAAGAACGATTGTAAGGTGAGCCAAACTTTTTCTTTTTCCTTCGGCAAGCTCAGAGCTTGCCCTTGAGCGAAGGGACAGGCTCTAAAAGAAAAAGTTCCATCATAAAGAAAAGAAGAGGAAGTTTAATGAAAGCTATGCTGTGGAGAAAATTTACTTTTTTTATTGTCCTAATGTTTGTTGCGCTGGCGATAGGAGCGAGCAGTGACTCGGAGCGCTCAACGTATCGTATAGTTTTTACCCAGGAGCCGATGAAAGCACAAAAAAGTGAGGAGACGCTTGGCTGGGCATTTCGGAAGGCGCGGCTTGAAGGGAGTAGAATTGTAGCATTGCGACCGGATGGGACAATCTCGGTGCTGACATCGGAGTTCGCTTCCGCATGTGACCCATTCGTCTCCTTCGATGGAAAGCGCATTCTGTTTGCGGGAAAGCGGACACCAGAAGAACGATGGAATATTTATGAGATGAACGCCGATGGGTCGAATAAGACTCAGATTACGAAGGATTTAGGCGACTGTATGGAGCCGCTCTATTTAGCTCTGGCATCGGTCACCCCTCCGAACTTCGACGACAAGATACGGTGGATTACGTTTACAAGCACACTGGAAAACGTTCTCGATGAACAAGGGGAGGGACTTGCTCCGTCCCTCTATGCGATGAGCCTCTCGCCGGTCAAGGGAAGAGGCAGAGTGCTTTGGCGAACCACATATAATCTGGGAGGCGACATCTCTCCGACGGTGATGCAAGATGGACGTGTGTTGTTTTCGAGCCGCCAGCGGGGAAACTTTGCGCTGATGACCATCACCTGGGCGGGAGATAACGTAAACCCGTTCTACGGAACACGCGAAAGCCCAGCCATAAAGACTATGGCTTGTGAGATGCCCGACCGGACGGTGGTCTTCATTGAATCGGATGAGGATACGCAGGATGACGGCGGACAACTAGCCAGGGTGTCGCTTCAGCGACCAATGCACAGTCACGAGACGCTGAGCAAAGGGAAGGGGCGCTATCGAACGCCGCATCCCTCTCCAGATGGTGAGTTGATGGTGTCTTATACACCCGGTGAGGAAAGCTACGGGATTTATCTCTTTGATTTCGAGACAGGACGACCGGGGCGCAAGATTTACGACGACCCAATTTGGAACGATGTGGATGCAATGCCAATCCTCCCTCACTCTGAACCCATTGCCCGCATCCCGATGCTGGAGTTTGCTTCTGTGTTAGATATAAAGGGGTTTAAGGGGGCAGGACAACTGCACTGTATGAACATCTACGACTCTGACCAGCCGGAGGTGAGGCAACTCAAGCCCGGACAGGTAAAATGGGCGAGATTTATAGAAGGTGCGCCGATACCCGCCGCCGAAATTCCGAAATCCGAATTCCGAATTCCGAATTCCCCCTGGCCGCCTCCGGCAGTG
>DTYX01000403.1 GCA_012961655.1 Candidatus Poribacteria bacterium | reverse complement strand
CATTTTCCTTTCAATCCAACTATCATTATGTTGTCGGGCATGCGGTCCTGTTCACCTACTTGTACGCCGGCGCGGCGGACGCTTATATGGAGACTGGTGACCGTTCGCTTCTGGAAGCGTTGGAGCGCTTATGGCGCAATCTGACGGAGAAGAAGATGTACCTCACCGGCGGCGTATGCGCTATCCACCGCGCCCTGTCCATACGCTGGGAGGGCTCGGGGCGCTGGCCGACGAGCGCGCATGATGTTCACGAAGCAGCCGGTCCCGCCTACGAACTGCCGAACGCCACCGCTTATAACGAGACCTGTGCCCAGATTGGCAACACGATGTGGAGCTGGCGGATGCTAGCTATCACCGGCGAAGCTCGGTATGCCGACGTGATGGAACAATCCCTTTACAACTCCATCCTCTCCGGCATAGGTCTGGATGGCGCAAGCTGGTTCTACTCCAATGTTTTGCGCTGGTACGGCAAAAAACATCTGCTGCTATCAAACGACGCCTACGAACGATTTCAGCCAGGTCTGAGAAATATCTGCTGTCCCTCCAACCTGCTGCGCACCATAGCGGAGTCGCACGGCTATTTCTACAGCATCTCCGATGAAGGACTCTGGGTCAACCATTACGGTGGAAACGTGTTCGAGGGAATACTTGCCGATGGTACACCGGTGAAGGTCACGCAGGAGACGGACTATCCCTGGGACGGCGAAATCCATCTTAACATCGAAGTACACCAGCCGAAAGAATTTTCTCTCATGCTGCGCATTCCGAATTGGACCGAGGACGCGCAGGTTCATGTAAACGGACAATCCATCGATGTCGAAGCACAACTATCAACTTACGCCCCTATCTCCCGTATCTGGTCAGCCGGTGACGAAGTCCGCCTCGCGCTGCCCATGACGCCGCGGCTGATGGAAGCCCATCCAAAAGTGGAACATCTGCGCGGTCAGGTCGCTGTCATGCGCGGTCCCATCGTCTACTGTCTGGAATCGGTCGACCTGCCTGAAGGGGTGCATGCATCCGAGATACATATTCCGTCGAACATCCAGTGGACCGTCCGTCACGACTCAGAACTTCTTGGCGGCGTCACCATACTGGAAGGCGAGGCACGACGTATACCGCAGGGAGATTGGACGGGTAAACTATACCGTCCAAGGAAACACACAAGCGGGGAACGGCTGAATATTCGTCTTATTCCCTATTACGCCTGGGCGAATCGAGGTATCTCGGAGATGACGGTGTGGATGCCTCTCGCTCCATACTGATATAGGACAAAAATTTAAAATGCCTACATTGCCTACAATGTGCTGTTTTGGTGGGAGGTTTCGACACGCTCCGCACTCAACCCAAGGATTTAAACTCGCCGAAGAGCAGCGAAGCGTCCCAAGAATCGGGGCTGAGCGTTGATGGCTTACTGATTCTGCCCATTCCCAACACGGATGGTGAAATTGAGATTCTCAAAGCGCGGGGTATCCCTGTGGTCCTCATCAACCGTTACGTCGAACGACACGCCTTCGATTGCGTATACAGCGATAATCAATTCGGTGGTTATGAACTGACCAAACATCCACTGGATTTAGGGCACAAACGCATCGCCTACATTGACCACTGTTATACAAGTTCTGCCGCTCGAGACAGATTTTCTGGCTTTCGGAAAACGATGGATGAAGGGAGATTGTTTCACGAAAGCCCCGATGAATCGGGATTTCCGCTTCGCTCCAACCTGCGTTTCGTGGCGGATTATCGTTCGCAATGTGCAAAAAATCTTGAATGAAAGCGAAAAAACAACTGCAATCTTTGCCTACAATGACCTGATGGCGATTTACGTGATGAAAGCGTTGAAAGATGCCGGTGTGCGCATCCCGGATGAGATTGCTCTGGTTGGTTATGATAATATCGCTGTGGCAGAATTTCTGGCAGAGCCGCTTCTTAATAACCAATGATTCTCACTTAACCGGCCAAGATAAAAATTTGAACCACGATTTCAAAAAAGGAGGAGCAAATATGTCAGAAAGAAAGATGTTTGATATATTGGTGAATCAAGTCGGCTACGACACCGAGGGGGGTAAACGATTCGTGGTGCAATCGGAGATGGATTTGTCTCATCACAACGGAACTTATGTCCTCAAGGAGAAGAACACAAACACCGCCGTTTACCACGGTGATTTGACATACTTCGGCAAGGTGTATGAAGGGACGCCAAACGATTGGGGGTTCTGGTATTGGACAGGTGATTTCTCGGATTTTGGGCAGGCGGGTGAATATGTGATTGAGGTGGAAATCGGGGAGACGAAGGCTGCCTCTCTGCTATGGAGGCGCACCGCGCGGTCGCACTCAGTTATTATGCCAACAGCCACAACACCCGTGAGAATCACAAGAATCCAGGTTCGTAGTGAGGCAATTCATTGCCGTCAGCCCGCTTAAAACGGCGATGAATCGCCTGACTACAAACAATCATTATCCATTAGAATCCAGTATCCGGTTTGACAGCGCCGGTCTCAAGGGAGGTGAAATAGAAAAATGTCATGGAAAACAAACAAGGAAGCTAAGAATATACTTTCGTCCGAGATGAAGATGAATCGCCGGGAGTTCATCAGAACTTCGGCACTGGGGGTGCTGGGTACACATATGCTTTTTGGGCTCCTTGGTTGCTCACAGAAGGGAAATGAACAAGCTGCCAGCTTGTTTGGTGATAGCATGCATGGGAGAATCCGGAGAGGCGATATGTACTATCGACGCCTCGGCAGGACCGGTCTGATGGTCTCCGAGATTAGCTTGGGAGGCAGCCCGGTCCCACCTGAACCCGTCTTCAGGAAAGCAGTCGAAATGGGCGTTAATTATGTTGACACATCATCTACTTACTCGAATGGCAACAGTGAGCGTATGATAGGTAAAATAATGGAAAGCAGAAGAGATAAATTCTACGTTGCCACCAAATTTCATCCCGTCATAGGACAAAAAACCAAAAGCAAAGAGGCTTTAATCGAGGAGATGGAGGGAAGTCTTACCAGACTGAAGACGGACTATGTGGACATATTGCTCGTCCACGGCGCGTCGAATTCTGATATACTGGCAAACGAGGAAGTGCTGGCCGCGTTCGACCAACTGAAGAAGGATGGCAAAATAAGGTTCACCGGTGTATCCTGTCACGTAGACCCTGTGCGAGTGCTGACGCCCGCCATCCAGAGCGGCAAATACGACGTAATCAATGTGGCGTATAATGCGTATTCCGGGGACCAGGTAGAGAATGGCAAGGTCTATGACGATTACCTTGCGCGCTCCGGCATAGAAAAGGTTATTGCTCTCGCCAAGGAAAACGACGTGGGCGTAGTGGCTATGAAAACCATGGCCGGAGGGGATAGGCAAAATTTGGAAGCCTTCAAAACTGAAGGTGTCAGCATACCGCAGGCAAAATTGAAGTGGGTGCTACAGAATGATGCCGTAGCTGCTATCATCACGGAGATGGTGAATTTCGATATTCTGGACGAGAACCTGGCCGTCAGCGGCGTGGATATGTCCTCAACAGAGAGGAAAGTCCTGTCAGAGTATGTCAAAGCCACGTCGGAGGATTATTGTAGAATGTGCGGGACATGCCTCCGGCACTGCCCGTTGGAAATAGCGATACCCGACATCATGCGGTATGCGATGTATCACGATGGATATGGAAAAACCGATGTAGCTCGGAGGGAGTATCGGAGATTGCCCGTAGCGAATACGTTTCTTGGATGCAATCTGTGTGGGAGATGTGAAACTATATGTCCCTACGGTCTTCAGATTGTCCGAAAACTGCGCAACGCACACCAAATGCTGGCATGATAGCAATTTAATCGAATTTTTTG
>DTYX01000402.1 GCA_012961655.1 Candidatus Poribacteria bacterium | reverse complement strand
TCGAAAAAAGGACGTTAAAACGCCCTATAACAGCGGGCTTTAGCCTGCTTCTTTTGAATCAGCGTGGTGATTTATCACAACGCAATTATTCCGCCACAATAATCCAAAATGAAAAATCCATTAGTCTCTATCATCATACTCAACTGGAACGGATTAGAACATCTTAAAAGCTGTCTTCCATCAGTAATTGGACAGACCTACAAGAACATCGAAATAATTGTAGTGGATAATGGTTCGACAGATGGTTCAGTAGAATATGTGAGACAAAATTACGATACCATTAAGTTGGCATGCAATTCGACCAACGTCGGCTTTTCAAAGGGCAACAACATCGGAATAGGGGTAGCTTCAGGAAAATACATCGCTGTGTTGAACAACGACACTGAACTCGACCAGAACTGGGTTAGCTCTCTTGTTGATGTAGCGGAAAAACATCCTGATGCTGGCATGTTCGCTTGTAAAATACTTTCATATTATGATAGAAATCAAATTGATTGTGTTGGACATCTGATATATCCAGATGGGTTGAGCAGAGGACGCGGCAGAGGTGAGGTCGATGAAGGACAGTACGACATAATCGAAGAGGTGGCTTTTCCAAGCGGTTGCGCGGCTCTCTATCGAAAGGAAATGCTCGAACAAATCGGCTTATTTGACGAACGGTTTTTCATCTACGTTGAAGACAGCGACTTAGGCATGCGTGGAAGGCTTGCAGGATGGAAATGCCTATATGTTCCGAATGCTGTTGTTTATCACAAGTATTCTGCGACAGTAGGGGAATACAGCCCCCAAAAGGCTTTTTTAGTGGAGAGAAACAGAATCTGGTTTGTAGTGAAAAATTTCCCGTTCACTATGATAATATCCAGTTTTTATCACACATTTTTGAGGTATTTGTTTCAAGGGTATGATGCCCTTTTCGGAAGTGGAGCCAGCAGTAAATTTATAAGCAATGAAAGTAAATGGATACTTATATCTGTGCTCTTCAAAGCTTATTGGTCGGCACTAAGCGGCATACCTGAAATGCTAAGAAAACGACGTGAAATACATGAGCAAAAGCAGGTTACAAATAATGAAATTAGAAGATGGTATAGAGATTATAGGATTAGCGTTAGAGAGATAGCTTTGAAGGCATAGCGGTAAAAGGGCAAAGGGGCAAGAAGGAAGAATTGGTGATGCTTTATGAAAAAGATTATCGCAATCATCCCTGCATACAATGAACAAGAAGCAATCGGTGAGGTTGTATATGGTGTGAAAAAACATATTCCTGAAGCGGATGTTTTGGTAATAAACGACGGCTCTGCTGACCTTACAGAAACGCATGCAAAGGAATGTGGAGCATTGGTCATCTCTCTGCCATACAATCTCGGAATTGGCGGCGCGGTTCAAACAGGATATAAATTTGCAAAAGATTTTGGCTATGATATAGCAATTCGATTTGATGGAGATGGACAACATAATCCCGCTGACGCGGATAAACTGATTGAACCGATAGAATCCGGACGGGCTGATGTGGTTATCGGCTCAAGATATATAAAAACCGACAAAGGAACCGCGAAGCCTTACAAAGCATCATTTTGCCGCCTTTTGGGAGCGAAATTTTTTGGATTTATTACCTCTTGCATCGTTCGTCAAAAAATAGCTGATACAACTTCAGGATTTCAGGCGGTCAATCGTAGTGTCATAGAGTTTTATGAGGATGAATATCCTTCCGATTATCCAGAAGTGGAAACTATCCCATTACTATATCGAGCCGGCTTTCGCATCCTCGAAGTGCCTGTTTCAATGAGACAAAGACAAGCGGGAAAAACATCCATCACTCCCATAAGGTCTGTGTATTACGTTCTGAAGGTGCTGCTATCGCTCTTTATAGGATTGCTGCGAAAGGTACCGCAAGTCAGGAGTAAGGAGGATGCTTGATAAAGTTCAGATTATATTCCTTGTAGGACTGACTGGTCTGTTGATTATTGTGCTTGAGCTTGTGAGGAGAAAAAAGCTTAAAGAGGAATATTCTCTGCTCTGGATATTCACTGTTATTGTGTTGTTAGTCCTGTCAATATGGCGAGACTCTCTGAAGCTGATTTCCCATGCTTTGGGCATATTTTATCCACCGAACGCTTTGTTTGTGGTTGGT
>DTYX01000401.1 GCA_012961655.1 Candidatus Poribacteria bacterium | reverse complement strand
GAAGACGTTGAGGAACACACATGGCCAAACTGCAGGACCTCCCGGCGCTGATCGCCCAGTTCTGGGAGCTCGCGAGAGAGTATCTCCTCCAAGAGACGGTCGGGCAGGCGAAGAAGCTGGGACGATTCGCCGGATACTCGATCGGTGCTGCTGCCCTGTGGTCGTTCGCGGCGATCCTCATCGGGGTCGCCGCCCTGCGCGGCCTCGTCCATGTCATGCCCGATGGCCCGTACTGGGAAGCTCTCGGATATCTGATCGCCGTGATCGTGTTCATCATCGTCGCCGCGATCATCGTCAAGGCAGGACCGAGCTCGGAACCCGACGAGCCCACCACGCAGACGGGAGGCGTGACATGACCATCACCCGGGATGATCTCGAAGGCAAACTGAGAGAGATCGAAGACGTCGTCATCGACACCGAAGAAGATGCGAAGCAGAATGCCGCCATCTACATCGGCGGCGCGGTTGTCGTCGTCGCCGCTCTGATCGCCTACGGGATCTGGCGTTCGCGCCGTCGTCGCATCCACATCGAGGTCTACCAGACACGATGATTGCGCTGGACCGTGCCATCCGGCACTCGTTGTACAGGAGGTTCCCCCGAGACGTTCGTCTTGGTTGGGGGATCGCCCGCTCTGCGCTGAACAGCTACGACATGCCTCGTCTGGGGTTCGGTCTCGCCCTCATGGGGTACGGATACGCCAAGAAGCGCAGTCTGTTGATTCTCGGCGTCAATTTCTGATATATTCACACATCGGTAATTATTCCCTTTTTCTTACGGGCATTTTCCCCCAATATATTGAATATCGTCATAAATACAAGAGGCGTCCTGTGGATATCCAATTTTATGTGGATTTTGGCAAGACCTATTATGAATTAGCTTCTGAAAATACTCTGGCAAGAGAATACGAATTAGACGGGGTATTTTTACGGTTGTCTATGATGTTTGAGGTCTACCAGAAAGCTCTTAACTATCTGTCGAAGGAATATCTTGGGTTTTCCTAGCGAACCGATTAGATGATTCAAGAAAGGGTGATAAAAATCGCTTCATTATTGGAAGAACTGCAAAGAAAAATTGAGAAGACTTATGCTATGGATACCGGTATCGAGGATGTCGGCAAGTTCATCATCGGCGACAGAACCTATCGACGACTGTATGGAGATGAACGTATTATAACGTCCATAAATAGCTTAGATACCAACGCTAGAATCCTTATTCGGCAACACACAGAACCATTGCGGGTCAGTTTGTATTATCCCAATTGGATGATTGAAAAATTGGAGAGATATGACCCAAGATTTGGAGTTTATGATGTCAATATCGATGAAGTTGCTGTGTTTGTAGAAGAGTTAGACCATCTGCTTTTAATCGGACAAAGTTATAAACACCGAAAGCCATTTAGCCTATTGGGGCTAGAATTACATGCTAATATCACCAAATATCTGGTGTTAAGTTACTTTATCGCAAATCAGATGTCCCCTCCACGCTTGAATTCTGTATTCAGAGACTTGCTTAAACGTCATCTCTTTGAAGAAAATCAATATGTTGGCAAATCGGCTCAAGAAATTGAACGGTACACTGAAGCTAATCGACTGGCGTGGAAATATATCAATTTTCTCGAAAAATTGAATAAAGAGGAGTACCTTCAGGAGATTCGAAAGTTTAATAAATTGATGAGCGCCGAAATGGTGAGCTATGTTGAAAAAGTAGCATAATAGCAACTTATTACTGCGAATAGTTTTCTATAGTTAACTTGACAATGTTAAATCTCATAAGAATGGCGTCTGATGATTGAATAAGAGCGCAAGCACGCCATCCATCCTTCCAGTCCGAATTGTCAATTGCAAAAGCTAATGTAACATTGCCGAGTTATTCACCTAAAAAGAAAAAATTGGTGGCTAGCTCTTACTTTGTAAAACAGAACCCGATAATCCAGATTGCCACCTACAATTAGGCGCCGGAATGAATGGAAAGATGGATAACTTACATTCATCCAATCATCCATCTATTTTTCCATTCACCCAATTCTCACAAGGTCGGTTAAATCTACTTCTTTAAGTCCGCCCAGGTTGTGGCGAGTTTGCCTGTGGCAGAAACAGCAAGCATGCTAGATAGCCCTTCGTCCATGATGGCTTGAATATCTTTCTCTTCCAGCGCAACATTGAATATCACAATTTCGTCGATGATACCTGGCGTATGATAGGCTGCTGCCCCAGGATTAGCCCCACCGCCAATTCGGACTGGCTGTTTAGTAACTATGATGCCGCCGGGGAAATCACGACTGTCTTCTTCAGTCCCATTAACATACAGTTTGAGGGCGTTTCCGTCGTATGTTTGAAAAATGTGATACCAGGTGTTGAGTTCGACAGTTGTTTTGCCATCATAGTAACGCGCCACGCCATCTGGAGTCCATATATGCGGTCTAAATTTATTTACCGAGGATGCGGTAAATAGGTATTGTCTCTCACCGGACTCGCCGTCTTTACTGATGATATCACGGTGCTGTCCTTGGTTACCCGTGATATAAACCCAGCATCCCATGCTCATCGACTTCGTCGGATTTAGATCTGGCGCATCAGGCACTTCAACGTTATCATCCGTGCCATCAAACTCCAGGGCTGCGCCAAACTTTCCTTTAGTCCATGTTGCACCCTGAATTTTGCCGTCGTTACCGTTCCCAGAGGAATCTTTGGCGATATCCCCCTTGCCTTCATCAAAGAGCCACATCCCGACACAGGTTTCCAGGTCAATTCGGGCAAAACTTTCTCCGGCGCATATCAGACTGATGAAGCTGAAAGTGAGACATAATATCGTCAAACGTTTCATTTTTGACCTCCATTCGCAAGTTTTTTACTAATATTTTAGAAATAGAATAAACAAATCTGAAACATTACCCAAACTCTGAATACAAGTTAAATGTGACATTGGCAAATTAAACCGCAAACAGAATATTCTCCTCTATGAACACCTGACTCACTGACAGATTTTGGTGAATTCTCTGGATTGCTTTTGCCAAAAGCGGCGCTATGGATAGCACTTTGACCTTTCCGTCTAATCGTTTCTCTTCTGGGACAGGTATGGTATTCGTGACAATCAGTTCTTTGACGGCGGCGGATTGGAGCCGTTCAAGCGCAGGGCCGACCAATACGGGGTGGGTAATGGCGAGACAAACTTCTTTAGAACCCGCTTTGACAAGTTCGTCCGCCTGCTCGGCGATGCTTCCGGAGGCGATGACATCATCGATGAGAATTGGCGTTTTTCCTTCTACATCTCCGACAATCTCGAGAAATTCCACCTTTTTGCCGCCAACGCCGCTTCTGCGCTTATTCATCAACACCATCGGCAAGTGGAGAATATCCGTGTATTTATCGGCTAATTTCGCGCGTCCCACATCGGGTGAAACGATAACAGCATCTTGCAGCTTATTCTCTTTGAAATAACTCGCCAGAATAGGCACAGCGGTCAAGTGGTCCATGGGGATATTGAAGAACCCTTGGATTTGCGTCGCGTGTAAATCAACAGAAACGACGCGGTCTGCCCCCGCAGCGGTGATTAGGTCCGCGACGAGTTTCGCGCTGATTGGCTCGCGTCCTGTGGATTTGTGGTCTTGACGCGCATAGCCGTAATACGGTACAATAGCGGTAATCTGACGAGCCGATGCACGACGGAAAGCATCGAGCATGACCAATAATTCCATCAGGTTTTCATTCACAGGTTCGCAGGTGGATTGCACTATGTAAATATCTTTGCCACGGATGCTTTCTTCGATTTGAACGTGAACTTCTGAATCTGCGAATGTGCTAATGCGAATTTTACCCAAAGAAACACTTAGGATTTCAGCTATCTCTTCTCCTAAGTCAGGATTTGCTCTTCCGCAGAAAAGTTTGAAATCATCGCCTAAAGAAGTTACTGTAGACACGTTTTACCTCCATAATTACGTACTCATTTTGTATAAAATATTTTGCATCATCAAAATTGTAGCTCTTGCTAAAAAATAGCTCTTTTAGTCTAACTGTT
>DTYX01000400.1 GCA_012961655.1 Candidatus Poribacteria bacterium | reverse complement strand
CCGACCTGTCTGCGTGCGAACGCACAGGCAGGCAAACCAAACCTGCCGTTTGCCAGAAAACGATTAGAAAACCGCATTCTCCCGCCGTCAACTGCAACGCTTGGTTAGGCGGTTTTAGCATGGAAAGCTGATTGGACTCTGACATCTACGGACAATTTAAGAACATGAGCATCTCGTCAAGCGCCTGAATTTCAAAGTTGGGCTTGATATCCGTCCGGGACGGATTTGCTCCAGTTGGATTAAACCAGCATGCCTGCATCCCGGCCTTCTTGGCGCCCACGACATCAATTTCATAGGAATCACCGACATATAGAGATTTACCTGGTGCGGCGCCAACTAAGGAAACAGCGTGTAGGAAAATTTCTGGATTTGGCTTCTCAACACCGAGTTCTTCAGAGAGCACAATGCAATCGAGCAGAAGTTTGATACCCAGGGTATCAAACTTCTTGTATTGCACGTCTGGGAGACCATTGGATATGACACCCAACCGAAACCTGCGGGCAAGACTTTCTATCACCTCCCTGGCTCCCTTGACGGGTGCGTTAATGGTTGGATATTGGTCTACGTACATTGCTGTTATCTCATCGGAGAATTGTTCGCTAAGTCCAAGGAGATTAAGAAATACTTGGCTTCTACGAGTACGAAACTCGTTGGGAGGCAGACCAATTACGTACTCCCGCATCGTAATTTGGTCTGCCTCGAGAAATGCAGCGATTATTCTCGTTTCGGCAATTCCTGTGAACAAATCGGGAAACTTTCGTGCAATCAAACGAAGTGTCTCTTTTTGTGCTCTCTCGATCAAAAACGGTATTATCGACATCGAAAAATACAGTCTGGATGATTCCCATATCTCTGACGTCCTTCAGTCGCCTAACTTGTTATTTGGCAGTGCTGAAAACAAAAATTTAGCCATTCAATCGATACCCACCCGGGTTCTTTTCTATACCACTTTTCTCGCTATGACCCGATTGACCGCATGTTGATGGGGCGCCCCGCTGGACATACAGTCAAAGATTTCTTCTGTACAGTATTCTATTCGCCAATCATGATAGTGAGTGAATAACTCCCCGGATATCCATTTCTGAGCAGTAGTCTCTCCATCTGGCGCTCTTGCTATGAAAGGCTTCTTCACAAACACGGAGAAGACATTCAATCCTTGAGAAGTTGTATATTGTTTGTAATTTTCAAAAATCTCGGCTCGTAAGGTGGGGGGAACGTAATGGAGTACACCCGTAGAGAAGAGTATATCGAATTCTTCACTCAGCCGATATTCGTTAATATCTGCTTGAAATACGTTGACATCTACCGCCACTTTTTCAGCTAATCGTTTCGTCTTCTCTACACCTTTCAAGGATAAGTCAAAGGCAGTGACTACATAGCCATTTCGAGCGAAAAAGACAGTATTTCGGCCTTCTCCACAGCCGATGTCTATAAGCCTAATCGTCCGTTCTGGGGGTATCATTTTGAGAACTTCAAAACAAATCGGTGAAGGCTTTATTCCCCAGTAATAGGTCTCTTGATTGTATTTTTCATCGTACTGGTTCATTGGTGAGAATGCTCCTTGCGATTTCTCAATGAGTACAAAGGAATTACGGATTCTCCGCAAAGCCTTTTGAGCGCCGGTTTCGACTGCTAATCGGTCAAGCAGAGCGCCTTGTTCTTCGGTGACATCCTCCCACAATTCTGGGGCTAAATCATGCGTCGCCCACCACTGGCGCTCTTCGTCCTCCGTAGCAAAGAGGGGAACCTCTTCCATAGAACGGACTATTGTGCGTTCAGCAGTCTTTGGACATACCATCCTCATTCACCTCACTTTCGTGTTTGATACGTTCGCCTTTCGGAAGGCGTCATTTCGACAGCCGAGATGGGACGGATGAGTTTTCTTCCCTCTGCCCCGATGCACAGAGTGTAGATGACGCGCAGGTATTTTCCCGATGTCGTAGCGCGCCCCAATAACCGATACCGCCATTCTCCCCTCAACCAAGACCTGCCCACGATGCGACGCCGTGGGTCTAAACAGGCTTCCTCAATTTCCCAATCTTGAACACCATTACTTTCGTGAACCATGTCTCAATTTCTTGTCGATGTTCCCATCGTCCCAATCAAACATGATACATACCCTCCGCTCCTCAAAAGCCACAAGCTGTTCCTTTCCAAAAGCCTAACCAATTCGCTAAATTTCATATCCTTACCCCAAAACAAGTTTTATCAAAGAGATGCGGCTGTCATCTTATTGTAACATTTCCACGGGAGTATTTCAACTAATCGCTTCGAATCGACAAGGAAGGAAAGGAAGAACTTTTCCTCCCAATCGTACTGTTCCCCAGTCCAAAACCTTACATGCGTATCATCGAAGAAGGGCTTTCCCGCGAGTACGTACCACAAGCCGAAAGTATCCCCTCTATATCCTTGCTGCTTCCAGCGGAAATACCAATCTTCATGCCAAAAATCAATCCAATGATGTCCAAACCGCTTGGGAAGATAACTATTATATCCACCATAGCAGAATAATTCTTTTTCACCTACATTGGCATCATGAGGACGGTAACCTATCTTATCAACATTGAATTCCTGTTCCGTTTGTTCGAAACCTCCGCCAAACTGGAACTTATCCGTATTATAGCCGGCATCAATGGATGCAAAAAGATTATCCCCTTTCACATCCGGATTGAAGCTTTTAGCTAACTCTAAATTCAATTCGCTCTGCCCAGGGCGCAAACTTACATCCATTCCAATGACGAAACAAAATCGCCTCCCAGTTTGTAGTAATGCGATTCATCGCCGTCGTTTGACGCGCAATGAATTGCGCTACTACAAACTGGCATTGACATCACAGTTTATGAGTCCATCATTTACAGCGAAGTT
>DTYX01000399.1 GCA_012961655.1 Candidatus Poribacteria bacterium | reverse complement strand
TTTTCTCTTGACATAATCGATTTTATATAATATAATATTAACACAGGCAATAAATAGGGGGAAGAGGCGTTGGTGAGCAAAGCGAACATAGATAATCGTAATCCGCTACGGAAGCGGAAAGAGGTGAAATGGCGTCAGTAAAATAGAAATGAGGAAGGATTTAGATGTCGAAAAAGGAATACATAGTCCGTTCCACTTTAGCAGACCAGGTTTTAAATCAACTGAAGAGAAAGATTATTAATCAAGAGTTGAAGCCAGGTTCTCGATTAATCATCTCTCGTATTGCAGAGGAATTGGGAACTAGCCTCACACCAGTCAGAGAGGCGATGACGAGATTGATAGAAGAGGGTTTGGTGGAGATGGTTCCCCATAAAGGGGCGTATGTTGCAAAACCGACCAGAAAGGAATTTGAAGATCTATTCGCTGTCCGGCAAGCTTTAGAATCACTTGCTGTGAGATTAGCGGCTCCTAAGCTGAGTGTGACAGATTTTGAAAAGCTGGACGAAATAGTCGAATTTGGTGAGAAAAACCTATCTACTGGCGATTTAGAATCATGGCTCAGATCCGATGAGAAACTGCACGATTTCATCATTCGCAAATCTTCAAACGAAGTTTTAATTCAAATCTTTTCAAGTATTTGGGATCGAATTCATACCTTTCGATTGTTGACCGCAAGATTTCCCGACCGTAAGACGAAGTCGTCGGTGAACGAAGTGAACAGAATAAAGAGAGCCTCCCTTGAACATCGAAATATCGTTTCCGCTCTCAAAGAGCGGGATGTCTTTTCTGCGGAAAAGTTGGTAATGGAACATATTGAAAACACCCTCTTATTTGGTATCGAGGAGGGATGAAATAAGGAGAGAATAGGCAATGGATAAACTGATTATCACCATTACGTGTGATTCAACGATGTCGTATCCGCGCAATCCTTATAATCCAAAAGGTTTGGAAGCGATAGCTGAGGAATATGTAAGAAGCGTCAATGCGGGGGCAAGCATCTGTCATCTACACGGGCCATATACTGTGGATGAAAAGATCCAAGCGGATGGCACAAAATTGTCAGACCTTGATATTCCAGGATGGGCAAAACTCAAAGAACTCATCAAGGACAGATGCGATGCGATTATCCAATATGGAATCGCCAATGGACGCTTTCCACAGCGTCAGGAATTGATGAAACAGAAACCTGACATGATGTCGGTCTGTTTCAATGCCCACGACGAGTGTTTTGAGTATGACCCCGGTTATCCACCGGTGGAACTTTACGGCATTCACTCTCGAGAGGAACTGACAGAATATTGCAAATTAACTGCCGAACACGGCATCAAACCAGAAGTGGAGTCATTCCACTATGGAGGTATTTGGAACGCAGTGCGGATGGTGAACCAGAGGCTGTTGAAGACACCGGTATGGACTACATTCTTCCTCGGATGGAAGGGAGGTTGCTGGACGCCTCCAACCCCGAAAGCTCTCATGTATATGCACGACCACAAACCTCAGAACTTCAATTATAATGTGAGTGTCATGGACCCTCAGGCTCAGTGGCAAATTCTAACTTTAGCCATCATCCTGGGAGGCCATGTACGAGTGGGGATGGAGGATAACCCATATCTAAGCGAAGGAGTTTTAGCCAAGAGCAACGCCGAGTTGGTGGAAAAGATTGTGAGAATCTCAAAAGAATTGGGACGGGAGATTGCTGAACCTTCAGAAACGCGGAAAATTATTGGATTAGAAGAGTAAGGGATTTTTCGTTTTAACCCGTTTAATACCGCTCAATGAGTGGAGGGTTGGAAGGATGGAAGAATTAGTTTCACGTTTTACGAATCACGCATCACGTTTCACGTACGTAGGGAGGTGTTTTAATGGCACGAATCAACGCTGTAAGTTTTTACGAAAATAGAAGTATTGAGGAGATATGCCGTATCGTCAGGGAATCCGGTTTCGATTCTATGGAAGTCTGTAGAATCCCATTCTTTGAAAAGCTCATCACCAAAGGTACCCGGCAAACCTTCGCCGGGTGGGCGGAAAAAATAGGCTTATCTCTTTACGGTTTCGACGCTTGGGTGGATTTTGACCCTTATCAAGCCAGGGACGAGGCGATTCTGGGCTTCCAAGAGGCTATTGACTTCGCTGCCGACCTCAACCTTGGGCAGGTCATAACGCATGATGGATTTAAGCCTATTTGGGAAGGGAAGAGCCCCAAATCATGTCTGCAAGTCCTTATTCCCTTTTTCCAAGAAGTAGCTGACGTAGCAAAGCATGCAGGACTGAAGGTTGTGTTGGAACCTCACCCGGACACTCTGAGCATGGATGATGCCTTTGCAATTGACCTTGTAGATGGGATAGGGCGCGAGAATCTGGGTTTGGTGTATGATTGCTGCCACTATGGGGTGGGGCAACCCGACACGTATGTGCAGGCTATTGAGAAACTTTCTCATCGTATTTACCATCTGCATTTTTCAGACGGGGACCGTAGAACATACGCCTTGCATCTCCCTTTGGGTGAGGGGGAGTTAGACTTGGACGCAATCATCGAAGCCCTGAAAGCCGTCGGCTTCCGAGGTACCTTGACCAACGACCTTTTCAACTATCCTCTACTGGAAGACGGAGCGCGGCGTAATGCAGCACGCATATCAGAGGTAGAGGAGCGTTTGGGACTAAGGTAACTATAGAGTCGCAGATTTAGTGAGTCCCGAAAGCATTCGGAACGAACGCGAAGCGCGGTTCACGAAGTAACCGCTGCGAAGCACAGACCCACGCTTACAATCCATACCCCAAGTTACGCAGATGGTTACCCGACCACTGTATATACATTTTAGCGAAGTCAGATTATTTTTTCCTTGACATAATCGATTATATATAATATAAATCGTTATCACAAAGTGGGAGGAATCCTAATGTTGAAAAAAGATTTGGTTGTCCATTCGACCTTAGCAAATCAGGTATACCAACACCTGAAGAAAAGAATTATCAATCAAGAATTAAAACCGGGAACCCGATTGATTGTCAGTCACATCGCCGCGGAACTCGGAACAAGTCTGACCCCGGTCCGGGAAGCGTTGACCAGCCTGACAAAAGATGGTCTGGTGGAAATGATTCCGCATAAAGGCGCATGTGTCGCAAAGCCGACCCGAAAGAACTTTGAAGATCTTTTTGTTGTCCGAAAGGTCTTAGAGGGACTCTCTGTGAGATTAGCAGCGTCCCGGCTGACTCCCGCGGATATTCAAACCTTAGATGAGCTCATTGACAGAGGGGATTCAATTCTTTCTGCCGGCGAGGCAGAATCCTGGATTGAAATGGATATGAAACTCCACGGTTTCATCGCTCAGAAATCGGGGAACGAATTGTTGATTGAAATCCTCAGCGGCATACAGGATAGAATCCACATCTTTCGGTTATTGACAGTGGGATGGCCTGATGGGGTGAAGAGAGCGTCCCAGGAACACCAAGCCATTGTTTCTGCTCTCAGAAGAGGGGATGTGGAAGGCGCGGAAAAGTTGATGATGGAACACATTGAAAACACCCTCCGGGTAGGGCTCGAGAATGAAGAATGAACTGTGGATAGACTCATTATTATCGGATTTGTGCTTGTCGTGGATTGACAAATCCGTTATCAGGAAGGAGGAATAAAAATGAGAGCCTTTGTTTCCACGCTACTGATAACTACTTTGGCCATAGCTTTCCCATTTGGAGAAGTCGCAGCCGTTGACGAAGAGATAGTCATCGCTCTCCCATTTGACAAATTAGAAGGAGAAACGCTCAAAGACATTTCTCCTCATGGCAATGATGGCACGATTAAACGCGACGTCACGTTGGGGAAGGGAAAATTTGGAGAGGCCATAAATCTTGATGGTCGGTCATGGGTAGACTGTGGAAGAGACGAAAGCTTGGATTTAAGCACAACGGAGGACTTCACAATCGCGTTGTGGGCGAATCCCGCTGTCGAGCAACACATCACCATGGCTGCCATTGACCCAGCAGGCGGAGAATGGAACAAATGGATTTTTATCTACAGACCCAAATGGTTTCAGGCTGGGGGAATCACGCTTCACCTCAACTGGCCGGACCGAGCCGGGGTCTGGATTGCTTCGCCGTGGCAGGACGCCAAGGTGGGGCAATGGTATCAGTGGTCAGTTGTGAAGCAGAAAAACAAGTATACATTCTACATCGACGGAAAAAAGAATCACGAGGTGGAAGATGCCAGTCCATTCCCGCCGATGGCAGCGCCTTTGGAAATCGGAAGAGCTGAATTCGGAAACTACTGGAGGGGACTGCTGGACGAGTTCCTGATTGCAAGACGCGCCTTGAGCGAAGCAGAAATTCAGGGGCATTTTAAGGCCGGCTTGCGAGGCGCATTGGCGGTCGAGCCTATTGGAAAACTCCCCATAACCTGGGGCGCTATTAAATCGGAATTACAATAGTTATACCAATTCTAAATTCAAATCGCGCATAAAACGTACAAGAAACTGAGTTTTTGCGAAAGTTTCTGTGATGTGTTATTTTAAGTTCTCTCGGAAAGCAGTAAATTACCCAATTTTTCAGTCAAAATTCATGAGACGACTTTAGCTTTTAGCCTATGAATTGATTCGTAGGCTAAAAGCTAAAAAACCTACCCTAAAGTCTCTATTTTAAGGAGGTAAAAACAATGTTTAGCAAAAGTTTCACTCTACTTTTTATCGCGACGATAATCGTCACTTTCGTCGGGTATCCCCATCCAGCAGCAGGCCAGTACGTCACCGATGGGCTGTTAGGTTACTGGTCTTTTGATGCGGATACCATCACAGGTGACACCATCACGGACGTTTCCGGAAATAACAACGATGGGCTAATCGTTGGGACATTAAATAGCGTCGATGGGAAATTTGGCGAAGCATTGGAGTTCGGCGAGCTTGGAGCGTTTGTCGATACTGGCTTACTGGTGAGCCCCGCTGAATTTGACGAATTGACAATGGAAGCGTGGGTAAAACCCTCCAAGGCACATGACGCCTGGGGCGCGGTGATGGCTGCTGACGACGGCGCCTGGGACCGCGGCTTTGGGCACCGAGGAGATATCTGGGAAATCCAGATCGGCAAGGGATGGGACCCCGTAGCAAACAAGAACCTTTGGCAACCTGGTCCTCTTGCCGATATCGGCGAATGGCAACACGTCGTTGTTACTTACGCGCCGAATCAAATCAGTTTCTACGAGAACGGCGAGCGTTTTGACTGGGGAGACGGTGGATTTCTGGAAACATCGGTGAATCCACTGCTCATCGGCGGTGATATCGCCTGTGGTCCGAATTGTGTGTTCTTCGGCGTCATCGATGAAGTCCGCGTTTACAGTCGGGCGCTCAGTGAAGCCGAAGTGCGAGGGAATTTTGAAGGGACTCCAACTGCCGTAGAACCGATTCAGAAGCTCTCGCTCACTTGGGGAGCGATAAAGGTTTCAAGGTAAGTATCTGGACACCAGTTTTCGCACATTTCTCCAAAATTTGCCTTGATGAGTAAAGCGTGGAGATTGAGCGCGGAAACGCGAAGACGGAAGATAAAAAAGGTTCGTTTTCGTGTTTCCCCGTTTTCATTATTCGTCGTATCACACTTTTGAGGGAGGTTAGAACCATGTTTAAGATAACAACGTCCAACAAAATCTTCGCTCCACTTTTTGTCGCGGCAATGCTCGCTCCTTTTGTTGGGTATATCCATCAAGCAGAAGCCCAATATGTCCAGGATGGGCTGTTAGGTTATTGGTCTTTTGATGCGGATACCATCCAGGGCAAAACTGTCAAGGACGTTTCTGGAAATAACAATGATGGGGAAATCGTGGGCGCATCAATCAAGAACGTCGATGGGAAGGTGGGTGAGGCGTTAAAGTTCGGCGAATTTGGAGAGTTTGTCGATACCGGCTTACTGGTGAGCCCTGCTGAGTTTGACGAATTGACGATGATGGCCTGGGCAAAACCCGCCCAGAAGCATGGAGCCTGGGGCGCACTGATGGCGGCTGATGATGGGGGATGGGATAGAGGCTATGGGTATCGAATCGAGACATGGGAAATCCAGGTCGGTCACGGTGGCGATTGGCAACCCGGTCCGAAAATAGAGATTGACAAATGGCAGCACACTGCTGTGGTTTATATCGCTCCGAAGGAGGCGCGTTTTTATCTGAACGGCGAACGTTTTGATTTTAATCAAGTCACGCCAACGACTTCGACCAACACGCTTCTCATTGGAGCGGATATCGCGTGCGGTCCAAATTGCGTCTTCATCGGCGCCATTGATGAAGTCCTTGTTTATCATCGCGCTCTTAGTGACGTCGAAATCAAACGGAACTTTACCGCAACAGGATTAGCTGTCGATTCGACAGGGAAGCTCGCTCTCACCTGGGGAAAATTAAAAATGAGCAAATGAGTCAAATGAGCGAATGGACAAATGGAAGGATGGAAGAAGGCGAATGGTTTTCGACAAGTTCAACCCGGCGCCGCAATACGCACACGCATCACGTTCCGCATATACCTAATCGCGCTCCCCCTAATCGTTGTCAACTCCTGGTGGCTCATGGCGAACTGGGGCACGGGGGGTTATCTTACCGGGCAGAGTTTCCCGACGATTGTGAGTCTTTACTTCAACGCCATCTGCTTTCTGGCTGTGCTTCTCGGCATAAACATTCTCCTCCGTCGGGCCTCGTTGAGGTTGGCGCTGAACGAGAAGGAACTTCTAATCATATATGTCGTTCTCACCGTAGCATCTGCGGTAGCGGGACATGATACACTTCAGATTTTATGGCCGATGGTCACCTACTCTATCTGGTTCGCTACCGCCGAGAACGAATGGATTGCTTTTCACCAATATATACCGGATTGGCTAACGATTAAGGATAAAGGCAAATTGACCGCCTTCTACCAGGGGGAGTCAAGTTTTTACACCTGGGAGCATATCTCCCTTTGGCTTTCTCCAGTCCTGCGCTGGTCCGTCTTCTTCATTGTTCTGACACTCATGATGCTTTTCATCGTCGTCCTGGTGAGGGAAAGATGGATAACGCATGAGAAGCTATCGTATCCCATCATTCATATCCCCCTTGCGATGACGGCAGGAGGAGGTTCGTTTTTCAAAAGCAGGTTGATGTGGCTTGGGTTCTTCATCGCTGGAGGGATAAACCTGATAAACGGACTGCATTTCCTTTATCCTCGAGTGCCCAGTCTCGGCGGCTCGCTTTACGACATCGGCGGTCTGTTTGACACGAAACCATTTTCCGCCATCGGACATGTACCTGTCGGTATATTTCCATTTGCCGTCGGCATGAGCTTCTTCATCCCAGTTGAGCTCTCGTTTTCGATCTGGTTCTTTTACCTGTTAGGGAAGATGACGCGGGTTTTTGGGAGTTTATTGGGGCTATTGCAACTGCCGGGTTTCCCCTACACCGCGGAACAATCCACGGGCGCCTGGCTCGGTCTGGCTCTGGTTGCCGTCTGGATGAGTCGGAAATATCTTTTTGAACAACTGAAGACAGCTCGCTGGACGGGGAAACGGAAGGAAGATGAGCCGATGTCCGTCCGAACTGCGGTGATAGGGCTCTTCCTCGGAGGCATCTTTCTAATCGGTTTCTGCTGGATAGCCAGGGTGCCCTTCTGGGCGATTCTGGCATACTTGACCCTATTTTTTGCGATTGCTTTTGCTATCACCCGCGTGAGAGCCGAGGTCGGTCCACCGTCACATCACGTTTATACCCAACCCACGGCAATTCTCGTCATGTTCTTAGGCTCTCGACAGATTGGTCCGTCAGGTTTGACCCTTTTTAGTTTCTTTCGCTCTTTCAACCGCTCGTATCGAAGTCACCCGATGCCCAACCTGTTGGAGGGTTTTGCAATATCAGCCCGTCGGAACATCGAGAGCGACAAACTGCTGTGGGCAATTGTAATGGCGGTGGTTGTCGGAACAGTATCATCCGCTTGGGCATACTATGCTCACGCCTATCGGTTCGGAGGCGCGCTCTATGGCGAACAGAATCAGTGCCGCTGGTATTTCGACGAACTGGCGAGGTGGATGACTCATCCGTCAGAGCTAAATTCGAACGGCATCGCCGCGGCGCTGATTGGGGGAGGATTGACCTTTACACTGATGGCGCTGAGGCATCGTTTCCTCTGGTGGCCCTTCCATCCGGCGGGATATGCCATATCGCTGGGCGAATGGAACATGAACTGGTATTGGTTTTCCATCTTCGTTGGCTGGTTCCTGAAGATGGGCATCTTGAAGTTTGGAGGGATTCAAACTCACAGGCGAAGTCTTCCATTCTTCATAGGATTGGTTTTCGGGGAATTCACGATGGGCGGCATTTGGACTCTGCTCGGCATCATCAGAGGGCAACCCATGTATCGGTTCATGCCTTAGTCAAGAAAAGTGGAGAGTGAATTAATCAACGACACCACACCGAACAGCCGCATCTTTGCGGTCACTATGAAACGCATCACACATTGATTCGTCGATTCTGGGGGTGTCACAATGAGTACCAAGCCCTATATCGTTTACCCCAATACCGCCAAGTCCGTCGAGGTGGGACAACTCGGCGCCGTTGTCAATATGTGCTATATCAATGAACCGGGTCAGGTCAGTTTTGGCGCCATTGACTACGTACCGGGGTGGTTTATCGCCACCCATCATCATCGGACATGGGAACTCATCATTATTGACAATAGTTCCGATGGCCCAGGCTATACTTTCTTTGACGAATGCTGGTGGCGGGCGGATAAAGGAAGTGGCATCTTCTTCCCGAAGGGGTTCCCACACGCCTGGTCTGCTGGGGCTATGTATGGATTCAAAATGCTGTGGATTTACGGCGGCTCACATGAGGAAGCAGGGCGGATTTACGATATAGCCCCTCAAACCTTCCAGCCGATTACCCCGGAAGAAGAACGCGCTGCGCTGACTTGGACGCCTGAGATGGAATGGCGGCGCGCGTTGAAACATTGAACACCGGTCTCAAAACAGAACCCAAATCGGGAGGAATGAAAAACCTTAGTGACAGGACAAATAGCCCGAAGGGAATGGTCCGCAGATATAAGCGGATTTCAACGTATATCTGTGGGATACGAAGTCAGCGTGAATCAGCGGGCTATTCTTCCTATTTTTGCAAAGGATGTTTCCGTTAAGTTTACGACAATGCACTGTGAGATTGGGAGCTTTTGGTTTCCAATCGATTTGCAATTTCAACAGGAAGAACATAGTCAGAAGAGTTATGGTTATATAATCAGAATTAGAGCTTTCATTATCGGCTCCATTTTAATCCCGGTAAATTGTTACTGGATTGTACAAAGTGAGGTGGTGCGGGGAGAAGGGTATCTCACAGAACTTTCACTCTTTGCCAATGTAGTGTTCAGTCTATTTGTTCTTACAGTGTTCAGTCTACTGCTGAAGTACGCCTTTCCAAAAGCTGG
>DTYX01000398.1 GCA_012961655.1 Candidatus Poribacteria bacterium | reverse complement strand
TGGCGGAAATTTCTCCGATTATCTGACCATTGACAACCCGCGCTTGTTGAATGTCGAGATTTACATAGTTTTTCATAAGCGGGCCGACCTCTTCTAACGGTGTGCCAGCAGCCAAATGAGCGGCAACTGGTCCGAATATATCTCTGCCGTGAAAGGTGCTGGAAAGTTCCGCTTTGCGCATCAGCGCAGGATTGGTAATTTCCCTGAGTTCGGCTAAGCCAAGCTCGTCGATAACCGATGTAAACAGCCCATTATCCGGTCCGACAAAATATTTACCGTCTTCTGTTTTTAAGACGATAGCCTTTCGTTCGCTTCCAACTCCAGGGTCGACAACGGCGACGAAAACAGTGCCACTCGGGAACTCTGCCGCCGCTTTCGCCAAAGTATATGCGCCTTCTGCGATATCGAATTTGGTAATTTGATGGGTGATAGAATCAATCCTGGCTTTTTCATAGATAGAGTAAATTGCGCCTTTTACCGCGCCAACATAAAAATCCTTTTCACCGAAATCTGTCAGCATCACAATCAGTCCATTGGTATTCCGCGTCGCTTCGCTCAGTGGTTTACTGGGCAAATCACTTTGATGGAGCAATGCCATGCCAAAAATTATTATCACCAATAAACACCCTAAAATCCAGAATTTTCTGTTCATAATTTATCCTTTCTGAAGCAATATTCACCGATTTTAAAGAAGTGGTAATTTCATAATAGCAAATATTCTCGAGCATATCAACTAAAAAAGTTTTTAATAGAAATTCCCCACGCGGAAAAATAGTGGGATGTAGCCGAATCCCCGAATTACAAATTTCTTCTCATGCTGTACGATGGGGTAATCGTTTCCCCCTACACTTGGGGACAAACTGTTTGAGGACCTCGTTCCTCGGCATCAACTCCGCGAAGTAATCCCGTCGTTTCAACGATGCAATCCATACTTTCAAGACGGCGATTACGCAACCGTTTGAGAATTTCGATAGTTTGCTTTCTGTCAACAAGGCATACAGAGATATCCGCCTTTTTCGGTTTAAATTTACCTTCCTCTACGGTTGCCAATATACCACGAATTGTCACGCCTTTTTCCAGGAATGAACGTAAAAGTCTAGACTTATGCGCATTATCCAGGTAACGACGAATTTGGTCATAGTGTTCTGATGTAAGTTTTTCACGCTTTAATTCCACCAGAATCAACTCATCCGCCTCGTAATCCAAGAACACCAAATCGACAATATGTCGTTCTTTCTCTTCCGTATAAATATGGTGCTGTCGGGCGAGCAAGGTGACGGGCTGTTGGAAAAGAAGCTCTGGCGCCACCTCGATAGCATCCTCCAAATGCTTTTCCGTATCGACAGCTTCATATTCGGCGTTCAGAACTTTATATATTTCCGCCGCCTTTTTCGCACCGATGCCTCGCACGCTGCGAAAGTCTTCTTCTGTTGCGTTTACTATCCGTTTTACGCTGCCAAAATATTGCAACAAATCCCTTGCCGTAACCATGCCACAACCCGGTAGCATCTCAATAATTCGCCGCTGCATGTCAGCAAGGTCGGTCGCTTTTCGTTTAGGAATTAGTGAAATATCCCGAATCCCTATCTGCTCCTGACGAGCCATCATGGCGATGAGATTTACCGTTTCCTCAATATTGGGCGTTGATAGAACATTTACACCATACAACAGCATCATGGATGACAAAGCGCCTCTGACCGCCTGCGGGTCGAACATTGAATATTCATAATTCACTTCGCCCTCGATAATAAGAATGGGAATTCTAAAGTGTTCACTCAAATAGATAGCGCTGGTGAATAGTGTTTTTTCCATAATGCTGCGAAGAAAACTGTTTCCAGTCCTGCGCTCGAGCGCGAGCCGCTTGCTAAGCACATAACGGTCGACATTGCCTTCATCTTCCTCGATAGGAACAATTTTAATTCCCATTTCAGCTAACATAGCCGCCGGTTTTCCCTTCGGTTTTGTCGCTGAAATGGTCAATACTGATAAGTCTATATCTGTTTTCATCACGCCGCCTCCAACGCCTCTTATGCGCCATTTTGATTACCATTATCTGCTGTCTATCTGGCATTAACCTGATAGAGTGTCAAATATTTTTGACCAATCCATAACCGGTGTTAACCACTCGATAGCCATAATTGGTATAGAACAACTGCGCGCGGTAGTTTTTTATATCAGCGCTGATGACGGTGTTTTTATAACCTATCTTCCGCATCTCCCATAGGTTTCTTTGCAAAAGATAGCGCCCCCAACCCTTTCCTCGTTCCTCCTCTTCGACACCGAGCCATTTGATGAAACACCAGTCCTGTGCTTCACTCGCCTGGCAGTATCTACCAACGGAGAATGATTTACAAATCCCGATTTCTCTTCCACTGCGAAAAGCTTGAACTGTTAAACCGGGTAAGATACCACGTCCGGGTTTCTGTTTGACGACAATCTCAACTCGACTGTCGGGTAGCACAGGTTCATCAACGCTGTATTCAGGTTGGTCCATGAATATTTCACCCTGTTCCCTTCTGTTTATCTCATAACCGTTCATACGAAACAGCGCATAAACATGTCCCATTCGGTCAGAAACCAGACCAAACCCTAGCTGGTAGAAACGATAGGAAAAATCATCATCATCGTAGGCGATACGAAAAACAGTGATTTGATTCATACCCAAATCGCGCAGATACCTCTCTGCCTCTGTCAGAATAACCTGACCAACAGGACGATAGCCGGGCTGATAAGTCAAAAATCGAATGAGCCCTTTATGCTTCTTCTGTCCATCTGCTTCGGTTTCCACCAGAGCAACATCGGCAAAACCGAGTATTTTACCGTTCTGCCTACATACAATTATTTTCTCCGAATGTAACTCCTCATAAGGTTCGTCAGCATCTTTGCGATAGCGAATCCCGATTTCAAATTCTTCTGGCGATACAGGATAACAGTGCGGAACTCCTGAAAGCTGCTCATTGTATACGTGAACTAATTCACCAGCGTTTGCAACATCCCAATATTCGACTTGCATGTCAATTTCTCCTTGATAGTGATGTTATTCTATCCTAACTTGCAGTTTGATGATTTCGGCCGATGCTAATTTGCCGCCGAGAACATTCACCGCACGGTTCTCACGTAGCCTGACGAAAATCGAGCCATGACGGCGGCGGATAATCGCGACGCACACGCTGACGCAGTTTCTCATCAATGGATATATTCTCCGCGGCTGCTATGCGCTTTTCATGCATTTCAAACCACAGGTCGCTGAGAGTAACCTCGCCCTCGCGGATATCCGGCACCACTGGCCGGCTCTGCAAAATCTCTTCGACCCTCTGCAGGTCGTCCATCTTCAGAGCAGCATGCGCTTCTATGACTAGCATACGCCCGTGGCTGCGGACATAATCCGGAAGATTGTCCAGAAAGTTTAGCATATCCTGTGGACGTTCAGCTTCGAGCAATGCCTGGCAACACTCCAAAGCCAAACTGGGAATCTGCGGCGCCATCTGGCATGCGCTGAGCAATAGGTCCGCTGCTTTTTCTGGCTGTTTCTGATGCTTTGCCAATACAGCCAGGTTGCGGTACGACCATGGCGACGGCTCAAGCGCCAGAGATTTCTCCCACGCCCGCTTTGCGGCATCTATCTCTTTTTCATTATAGTACATAACGCCAAGATGCAGCCACGCTAGCCAATGGTCGCTTCGTCCTAAATTTACAGAATCTTGAAGCAGCTTTTGCCACTCGGATTGAACCATCCATGCACCCGGCAGAGCTGTTGGTTCAGTATAAGGCAATCTTCCATCCTCCAATAGCGCCAGCCATAATTCCTGGTCAACGTTGAGCGAATCATCGTCAAAGACCATAGATGGTGGACAGAATGGTTTTTCACCGGAGCGTTCTCGGCGGCGGCGCTCCAGCGCGCCCCATCCTGAACCGTGTTGAATAATTTCAGCCGGTGGTCTATCGGCCATATCATTGCTCTGCATCAGTTTCGATTCTAATCGTTCCTGAGGCAAAAGCTCTTTCACTTTTGTATCGACAAATTGATACGCGATTTTCCAGTCAGGGTTATGAACTATTTCAGGGTCAGCCTCCATCAAGCCGTAAGCCTCCAGCCATGTCCATTCAGCGCCGGCTGGCATCGGCAAATATTCAGACTGTGTTCGTGCTAGGCCAGCCTGGATTTCAATGTATGGCGCGTTTGGCACTGATAGAAACTCCTGCCAATGTCGTCCGCCGGGGCCCATGCCCCACACAAACAGCTTGCGCCCTCTTAGTCGGGCAGTAGAAGTCTGTATAAGTCCGCGCCCCTGTCCGTCAAGCGCCGTTATCCAGGGTTGCTGGTTGGGGCCGATGCAGTAGAAACAATCGGCTGACCGGTTGGAGTTTGTTGGATATGATAGGTCAACCCCGTCCGATATCGGAATCGGCACTTGTGTCATTTCGCCCTGATAGCCATATTTGTAAGCTTGTTCCGCCGGCGCTAGAACTCTCACGTCAGACTTCTCCGGAACTGCTGTGTTTGACCACCAGTACATAGGAACTTCGTGGTCGTTTGGGTTGATTATCCGCATCCTCACGAACAGAAATTTGGAGTCATCAGGGAGGAACGCATCAATCTGATAGGGAGTCAGGCGAACTCTATCCCATTCGTACATTCGCAAGACCGGCAAACCATCATCTTCCTGTACTCGCGCGGCAAAAAGCGGGGAGCAGGTGTAGGCGGTGTGCCCTCGAACTGCAATATTCCATTCTACCCCGCCGCTAAACCAGGCGTTTCGAATCGCCAGATTTCCCGGCTGGAACACCGGATTCACATAGAGCAGTTCTCGATTGGACGGTTTGTGAAAGAGTGACCATAATCTACCACCCAGTTCTGTTAGAAACGTGGCTCGCAAAAACTCATTTTCCAGCACTACTGCCCTGAATTCCCGTTCTTTTCGCGTGCGGTCGTAATCATCCTGAAGACGATGCGGTATGCATCCATCCAATGCTGGCAGCGGATTTTCAGAACCAAGGCTAGCAGCAGGCATCTTGTATGTCCCAATTCTCAATTCGCTCATAATTCTCCTCCTAGGTACATTAGTGCTTTGTAAATTATATTCCGATAGTCATTCTTTTTTAACTGCTCTAAGTGGCGTCCCCGCCACGATACCGCAGGCGGGGACGCCTGCTTAAGCTGATTATTTAGGCGTGG
>DTYX01000397.1 GCA_012961655.1 Candidatus Poribacteria bacterium | reverse complement strand
GTCCTCGTCACGAATATGCAGGCAAGTTGGAAACTTGCGCCACCATTGGCACCTCGAAATTAACTAAAGGATAATCCGCTAGAAAGTGCGAAGAATTATTTGAAACTTGCTCAGATTGCTCTCTACAATTAAGGCACCGGAACGAATTGAAGGATGGATGGGTGATGCGTGAATACCTATTTATCACGCTTCGAAAATAAATGTGACTTTCAGATGAATGTCGAAGATTCCGAGAATCAGAGGAAGGAATGGATGGATAACTTCCATCCATCCAATCATCCATCAATTCTCAATATTGCTTGAGAACTCCCCACGTGGTTGCCAGCTTTCCTTCGGTATCCACAGCCAGCCCAGTGTCCACAAGCACATTGTCAATCATGCTATTGCTCATTGTCTCGTGCCAGATGCCAACCGCTCCGGACTTGTGAGTGCTGTCCTTGACCTCGGCTATCGGCTTCCCCAAGTCTTTGGCATTGGGGTCTTTGACGTCGTCGCGCTTGAGATACCAGACTCTAATGGTATCGCCTATCGCCTCGACTCGCCCGAAATAGATGGTGTTGTTCGTCTGATCCATCGCCCCCATACCGTGCGGCACCTGAATCAAGGTATTTGCCGGGTTGTTTTCACAACCGGATTGGTCAAGGCACTTGCCCACGTCAGCACAACCCTTGTCCAGCAATGCCACGATTACCGCAGGTGTTTCATTAACCCCGAAGACCACGAGATAGCCTTTCTTTTCTCCTGATTTGCGTAAAACAACCCCCCAGCTATCGTCGTCGCCAGCCGACATTTCCAACTGGATAATGCCATTAGTGAAATAGTTGCCTTTCAGCTCTGGCAACGGCGTGTTGCCGGACGCGGCACACCCCTCGGTGAGTTGTTTCAATGCCTTTGTGCCGTTTTTAAAATCTCCTATTGTCCATTTTGTCTGAGGATTTTCGGGCTTCCAATTTTCTGGTTTATTGACAGCCGGGCTTGGTTTAGCCTTTCTAGAACCTGTTTCAAAATCAGCGAAAAAAATGGTTCGAGCGCCTCCTTTTGGAGACAAGATTACAAACAATGTAATGGAAAAGATAATTAGGGTTAAAATTCTAGTTTTCATTGTATTCTCCTTTCAAAAAATTTTGGTATAATCAGTATTTGAGAAAAGTTAGCCACAGATAAAACACGAGTAACTTCTAATTAAGTTTTTTGACTTTACTTAAAAAAGTGTTGATAAACTGTCATTCTGGGGCCTGTCCTCAGAGTACGTTTTAGAATTCAATACGACGATTTAATTTTACCCCAAGAGGTAGACAACTTGTCTTTGGCATCCACAGAAGTCGGCGGGCCGGCTGCCCAAGTGAGCAGAGCTTGGTAAAATTCCAGATAGCCGGGTGTTACTTCCGAGTTGCCCATATCCAGGTTGTTTATCTCCGCGCCGGAGAATATCAACGCTCCCTTCTCATAGTGTCCCGCAATGGTCGCTGGCAGACCGTTTTCGCCTTCCAAAACGGCAAATTCCACCCATTTCGGCCATTTATTTTTCGGATAGTGATGTCCGTCCCAAAATGATGGGTCATCCGATTTGGAAGTATCCAGCTTATCTATTTTAAGGGTTTTGCTTATCGGCGTTCCCTGTTTGATAGGCAGGATGGCTTTATTCTTTCCTGGGTCGCCGGATATGAAGTCAATGCCAAAGATCTTTACCAGAGCGTGGTCTTGGGCATCCTTAGTGGTGGCGATAATCGCGCCACCCTGTTTCACCCAAGCCTCAAGGTCATTCTTGTTTTTGTCTACCCACGCTTGGAAATCGGCGCTGTCGCGCAAGCCGTGATACGCGGTGATAAGCGCATCATATTCATTTCTATGCGCCTTCCATTCGGCGTCGAATGCGCCCACATCGTCGATAAACTCGGTCACATCTGGGTATCCGATTCGACTTAGAAGGGCGTCTTTATATCCTCCTGGGAATTTAGGTTTGACAGGAAGAGTTGCTCGACAACACCTGCCAAATGGGCTGGTATTGATAACTAAAATTTTGACGGCAAAAGCCTCTTGCGCATAGAAAGCGATGATGTATGCAAGTAGCAAAAACACCATCATGAAGATAATCTGTTTTTTAAACATTTCGTTCCTCCTTCAAGATTGATAATCTTTTTCGTAGGTCGATTTTCACAAATCGACATTTAGTTTAGTGAATGTTGACCTATTGCAATGTCGAGATATAGTTCCTTATTCCATAGACAAACATGCAAAAAGCAACGCACGCCTTCGGCTTAGCGCAAAAAGCAACGCACG
>DTYX01000396.1 GCA_012961655.1 Candidatus Poribacteria bacterium | reverse complement strand
ACGGCAATGAATTGCCTTACTACAAACCAATTTAACAGTGCAATTAATAGAAAAGTAAAAAATTTTGTTGAGAGAAACACTATTTTCAGGAGAATTATATTCATGCCTATTAATCAGAAAGACAAAAATTTATTAAGAGACCTTGCAGATCAAGTTGCCGAAATAGCAAATTTGCCAATTATGGCGGAACGGAAGGAGATGTGGAAGCGCCACAATCGACTTGAGCGTGTTCGCCCGATGATACTGGTTTTTCCTGAGGGCTCGTGGCGAGAACTCCTGCCTCACTCTGAACTGAAATGTGAAGATGGAAAAGCGCGTGGAATGGAATGGAATCTCCGTAGCCGGCTATACTACCACGAGTATCTCCATGATGATACTGTCATCGAAAATGAATGGGTTGTGAGTAAAGTAGTCAGCAATACCGGCTGGGGTCTTCAGCCCAGACACAAACCCAGCACTACCGCCACAGGAGCTTGGGGATTTGATCCAGTCATTAACGAAGCGGCAGATTTGAAGAGACTCAAATTCCCCGAAGTCCATTATGACGAGGAGGCAACTCAACAAAACTTCGAAGAAGCACAAGAACTTTTCGGGGATATCTTGGATGTTAAGCTAAAGGGCGTAAGTCATGTTTCATTTCACCTGATGAACCTTTATTGTCAGCTTCGAGGACTCGGACAGGTGATGTTGGATATGTATGAAAATCCGAGTATGCTCCACGATGCGATGGCATTTCTCGAGGACGGAAATCGCAAAATCGTCAAACAGTACGAGCAACTGAATCTCCTGAGTCTAAACAATGATAGCACATATCATTCATCCGGAGGAGTCGGTTACACTGATGAGCTGCCCAAGCCCGATTATAATCCCGACCGTATCCGTCCCTGCGATATGTGGTCGTCCGCCGAGGCTCAGGAAATGGCTCAAGTATCGCCTCAGATGCACAACGAACTTATTCTCCAATACGAAAAACGGCTGCTCGAACCATTTGGACTTAATGGATACGGTTGCTGCGAAGATCTAACCAGAAAGCTCGACTATGTGTTTACAATTCCCAATATCAGAAGGATATCAATATCACCCTTTGCCGACGTTGATAAATGTGCGGAGAAATTACAGGGAAATTACATCTTCTCATGGAAACCACATCCATCGTATCTGGTAGGAAACTTCGACGCCCAGAAAATCCGTGAATATATAAAGCACACGGTTGACGTTACAAAGGATTGTGTTATTGAAATGATTCTGAAAGATACGCATACCTGCGAAAACCATCCAGAACGCTTCACTATATGGACAGATATAGCTAGGGAAGTTGTGGAGAATGGTTGAATCGAAGGAGATAGTTATGAATTGGCAAGAACATCCCTGGGCGGGAGTTTTTCCTTTCTGACACTGACCATCTCTGCGGCAATCAGGCATGGGTGTGGAAGAGTTTCTGCCGAGGGCTAAACCCGATTTTTATGGACCCCTATCGCGAGGTTGAGAAAAGTGAAACTCAGGGCGAGGGGGAAACGACCTGGACCGACCATCTCTCGGATGCGCCCACGTTAGACCCGCGGTGGGACTCTTGCGACGGTAAGTGAACCACCGGTTTAAAAATGGAAGCTAAAGTCTGCAGTGTTGGTATAATATCGCTGCGCAGATATACAAAATGCTTTTCCGTAGAGTTTCACCTATCACGTTTCACTCATCACTCATCACATTTCACGTTCTACGAAAAAATTTTTGTGTGAAACAATGTCAAAATGTCAACATGTAAGGAGCAAAATCATGAATACTTACCGAACTGCAATTGTCGGAGCCCGTCGTGGAATTCATCACGCCAGAGCTTATCAAGGTTTGAAAAACATGAAAGTCGTAGCTCTTTGTGAGATAGACGATGAGCGTAGAAAAGCGGGCGCCAAAGAGCTTGGCGTCAAAAGCTATGCTGATTACGAAGAGCTGCTGGAACAAGAGCAGCCCGACATTGTTCACGCGGTGACGATGCCCACAGTTCCCCGTTCCATCTGGGTTGAGCCGGCAGCGAAGGCAGGCGTGAAGGCGCTTGTAATTGAGAAACCGATTGCTCTAAGACCGGCTGAAGCTGAAACATTGGCACAAGCGCAGGAGAAGACAGGGCTGAAAATTATCGTCAACCATCAGCGACGATATATGGCTTTTTCTGATAAACTGCGCGAGTTTCAAGCAAATGGCAGACTTGGCGAGGTGCATTTCGTCCGCGCCAGCACCCAGGGTGAGATAACGGATATGGACACTCATCTTATGGACCTCGTGCTCTTAGCCGTCGGAGATGTACCGCCAATTGCTGTATGGGCGGCGATTGAGGGCGGCGAAACCTATCATCAGGCCTATCTGAGTTGCCCGGAGAATTTGATGGCTATCTATACGTTCACCGGTGGCATACGTGTCTTTTTTGAGTCAACACGGCAAGCCTTAGGTACGACGGATTTTCCAAACGGCAATCCAAGATGTAACATCGATATCTGGGCGACCAAAGGACGGATTTGGTGGCGGGAAAATGGTTCATGGGGTTATCTGATAGATGGAATGTCGCAGCAGTTCATCGAGCCAACGAATTTTGGCGAAGATGACATGCCTGCCCAGCGATGCTTTACGCAGGCAATTGCCAGATGGTTGGACGATGAAAGCCAAAAACACCATTGCCGTTTTGAACTCGCCAAGCTAGGATTCGATACGGTTATGGTCGCATATCGCTCTGCGCTTGAAGGACATCGTGTAACGTTTCCGCCGCTTCTTACTGATGCTGAGTGGGAAAAACTACGCGAGAAACTCACCAAGTAATATACGGGAGTTCAGTCTAGATAATTTAGGAGATGTCAAATGAAATCATTTTTTCCTATTGACCTCAGTAAAGTTACGACATACCCGCTGTCTCAGCGGAAAAATAAAGTCTCGATTACGGATTTCGCTACGCCGCCGAAGCGAGACAGCGCATTTACCTCGTCAGATAGTAAACATCTAACGGGGTTCACCGATTTTCTCGATAGTCTGCCGAACATCCTTAAAGCTCAAGATTTCAAAAAATTAGTCGAACATATCGTCTCCGCATATCAGAAAGGGAAACCTGTTGTGGCGATGATGGGCGGTCATGTCATCAAATGTGGTTTGAGCCCAGTGATAATTTCTTTGATAGAAAAAGGCATCATCAATGCAATCGCCTTAAACGGCGCGGGCAGCATCCACGATTTTGAAATTGCGCTAATCGGTGAAACTTCCGAAGACGTTGCGGAAAATCTTCAAAACGGCACATTTGGGATGTCTGAGGAGACGGGCAGGTCGATGAATAGAGCTATCAAAGACGCGGCGGAAAAAGGATATGGCATGGGCGAAGGCTTGGGCAGAAAGTTGTTGGAGTTAAACCCTCCGTATCTCGAATATAGTCTACTTGCGGCGAGCATTCGGCATGAAATCCCTCTGACCATTCACGTTGCAATCGGAACTGACATCATCCATCAACATCCAGCCGCGGACGGCGCAGCAATAGGGCAGACAAGTTTTACCGATTTTCGCACATTCGTATCCGTCGTTTCAGAATTAGGGGATGGCGGCGTCCTTTTGAATTTCGGTTCAGCCGTATTGTTGCCCGAAGTATTTCTCAAAGCTCTGACAATCGCCCGGAATCTTGGGCATAACGTTGTCAATTTCACCACAGCCAATTTCGATATGATTCAGCACTACCGTCCCAATGAAAATGTCGTCAAACGTCCGACCACCCCCCTACCCCTCAATACTGAGGGGAAAAGTATGGGCGGTCAGGGCTATGCTTTCACGGGACATCATGAAATTATGATTCCATTGTTAGCAAGCGCAATCATCGAGCGGCTAACAAACGCATAGAGAAGCCTTTTGGCAGTGAGACCAGATGGACCCAAAAACAGGAACTTAACGCAAAGACGCAAAGAATATTTTTCCTCCTTTGCGCCCGTAGCGCCTTTGCGTTAAATATTTTCCTTCAATTCCCCTAATAACTTACACAGACTATAAAATTAGTTCCCCAAATTTTTTAATTACTTTACATTATCTTAAAAGATTT
>DTYX01000395.1 GCA_012961655.1 Candidatus Poribacteria bacterium | reverse complement strand
AGTTGTGGTGCAGATTTCGTGGTGCAGGTTTCCCAACCTGCATCGCCACCATTGGTCACCTGAGAAAGTGCAAAAGATTATTTGAAACTCGCTTAATCTTTTCAATTCCGAATTCCAACTTGCCATCTTGCCCTTCTCCGATGTCAAACGTCATCAGATGCCAAAGTTCAATGAATTATTTGGAATTTACGAAAAAGATGAAATTAGCCATTATATCGATTATTGCTCTGGCATTATCTTTGGGCGTCATCAGATATGCTCTGCGAGCAGACAACATTGAAACAGATACAAAGGTGCTCGCTTCTGTCAATGGGGAAGATATCACCGTCAAAGATTTATTTAATGCCATCATGACTATCCCGTCAGATGAACTGGCAAAGCTGGGCCAAGGGGATGATGATTCTTCGCGTTTACTTGAACAACTGATTTTAGATACGCTTTTATTGCAGGAAGCCAAGCGCCGTGGATTAGACAAATCCCCGGATATTCGGCAGAAGTTGGAGGATTACAAGAGGGAATTATTGATAACCGCCGTCATCAAAGATGAACTGGAAAAAATACAGTTGAGTGAGGAAGCCACGCTTGCTATTGAAGCTGAAAAACGACCAGCCGTATGGGCGAGGCATATTGCCCTCAAAGATTTGCCCACCGCGCAGCGAGCATTGGCGCGTTTGCAGGCGGGTGAGGATTTTAGCAAAGTCGCCCAAGAATTATCAATCGGCACAGATAGAACTAAAGGCGGTGAATTAGGATGGGTCATTAAGGGTGAGCCGTTGCCGAAAATCGGTTATGAGCCGAAAGTGGAAGCAGCGCTTTTTGCCTTAGGTGAAGGCGAAATTAGCGGTTTAATCAAAACCCGCACGAGAATTCATATAGTCAAGGTGGAAAAGAAGGGCGTCGAAAGCGAAGAGTACAATGGACAAATGGTAATAGACCAGAGTAGTAGGAAAAACGGAAAATCCATAAGCCAGCACTTCGAACAATATATTACAAAACTCAGGCATGATGCGAAAATTACGATTTATTCGGAAAATATCCCTAAAATGACTTTTGGACCGCCTTCCCCTCCTAGTACGGGCGAATTGCTGGAAAGCGAAATGGAATAGGGGAATTAGGGCATCAAAAACGAACAATCCCCTGCCCCCCTTTATTAAGGGGGATTTTTAGCTTCAGTGCCATTCATCCAATCATCGCAGTCGAAATGCGAATTTCGACCTACAAATTAGAGCATTGTGAGGTACTTTAGTTGTGGTATTCATCGGTGAGCAAAATTCCTCACTCCCCCCCTTTCGCAAAGGGGGATTAGGGAGGATTTCGAAACTTTATACGTTTGTGGTAGCAGCGATGGCGATTGGTTTCTCCCTCATATTCATCCACTCAGGAGAGGCAAAGAAGCCGAAGGTTGTGAGGAACGAAGCCATCACTAAGAAGGAACTGAAATCCATCTATTCTCAGATGTATTGTACGAAGTGTGGAGACAAGAGCGAACGGACTCTAAATAAGCATAACTGTGAAATGGCGAAAGAGTTGAGAATCCTGGCAAAAGCGCGGTTAGAAGAGGGGCATTCCGTAAGAGATGTGATATGGAATTTCAACGGAGATAACATTGCGTTTATATATGACCTGCCTCAGGGGGTTATCCGACAAGGGCGTTGTCCCTGCGCTTGCGATGAAACCATAGAAATCTGCATCGCTGAATTGCGAGGCGATGAAAAAGTCCCAAAATGTCCTGTTATCGATGAGATTATGGCGGATATTCATGACCTGAATGAGTCGGGGCTGAATGAACTAGAAATTATAAACCAGTTGAAAGAAAGCGAATACCAGATTAAATATGCTAAAATGATAGCTGCTGGCATTCAGAAATTTCAATCCATCAAAGCGTATGCGGATATCCTGGCACAGATTGATAATCTACCAGATGCTCTGCTGGATGACTCTGAATGCCCTTGCGCCTGTACGGAATCATTGCGCACCTGTATCCAGGAAATGCCTTGGTGTGAACGCATACCGTTAATATTGCGCCATTATGAAGTGTATATTCAGATGGGATTGACAACAGAGGAAGCCGCCGCGGCGATGCCGGCGCCCTGTGGGAAGACCTGCGCGAAGAATGTTGATGGCGCCTATTTAGGTATCAACGGTGACCTTTGCACCCGTCCTATTAGGGACAAAGCGTACTATCGCACCTTGAATGGAAAGAAGATGGTGTTTTGTTGTGAAAGCTGTTATGCAATGGAAGAGGAATTGCCGGATGAGATTTTGGATAATGTTGTATGTAAAACCTGTGATTTTGGCTTAACCCTGCGGGAGGATAAATGCCCTTTAAGCGAAGCCCAAAAGATGCTCATTAAAAGCTGGCTTTTAGAGGGAAAAACTACAGAGTGGATTATCTACCGATTCAGCGAGGATTACGACCCATTGAAAGAAGAGTGGTGATTAATCATGGAATCGGTATTGTCAACCCTAGACAATAAGGCGTCGAAATGTGAATTTCGACCTACGAGAGATTTCGGAAAAGATTTAACCACTCGGAACGAGAGTAAATCACAATGATAAGCTAGCGGATTTCTTTAGCTTAAAATCCGTTAGTCCAAAAGTGGGGGTGAAGTCAAAATAGTGATGTGCGCTTTCGGACTTTCCGAAAAGTCTCCTAGGAAGAAAGGGGGGTAGTAGATTATGAAGGAACTAAAAGCCTACATCCGAGTTTCAAAAATTGACGGGGTTATCCATGCTCTCAAGGAATCAGGAGCCACAAATATAAACATCATCCACGTTAAGGAAGTGGACGGAGATATAGACCCAAAGGATGCCAAATTATCTTTTGAACTGGTCTCCAAATACGTCGAAGTTGTAAAATTGGAACTTGTGTGCTCCGATGCTGACGCTGAAAGGTATGTTGAGGCGATAAGAAAAAACGCCTATACAGGCAGCCGGGGCGATGGCATTATCTTTGTCACTCATGTTGAGGACGCCGTTAAAATTCGCACGGGTGAAAGCGGAGGAAGCGCTTTGGCGTCCTCTACTCCACTTTTCAGATATGCTCCCAACATAGTTCATCACAATAGAAAAAAGGATTATAGCGATGGAATTGAAGTGGAGAAATAACCTGAACCAAGCAAACGAGAAAAAGAGAAAACTCCAAAACGAAACAGGGGTTCATTCCAGCTTTTCGAAGGAGAAGGCCCCCTCAACACGCTCTATAAATCGGAGGTATTTTCTTCGCGGTATAGGCGCGTTTGCCGCATCTGTATTAACGTTTAGAGCGGAAGGCGCTTCAGAAGCTGGAAGGCGGGGAAAAACAGGATTGGCATCTGTGACCGTCGATAAGATAACCCAATCTAAATTCACTCTGCCAGATGCAATCCTGAAGGGCAAACTGTCCCTGGAAGAAGCGATTCTCTCCCGTCGCTCACGGAGGAAATTCTCTTCAAAGCCGATTACACTATCGCAACTTTCCCAACTGCTATGGTCAGCTCAAGGCGTCACCGGCGAAGAACAGGGGATTAAATTACGAACTGCCCCCTCGGCCGGGGCTTTGTATCCGATAGACATCTACGTAGTTTTACCTACGAGAGTGTATCATTATCAGCCGCATATACATGCACTTGAACGGATAACAGAAGATGACAAACGAACTGGCCTTGCCATCGCTGCGCTCGCCCAGGAATTTATCGCCGCCGCTTCAGTTAATCTTGTCATCACAGCGGAATATGAACGCAGCATGATAAAATATGAACGACGCGGGGTGCGCTATTCAATTATTGAAGCGGGAAATATCTCACAGAATATTTACCTGCAAGCGGAGGTGTTGGGGCTATCGACGGTCGCAGTGGGGGCTTTCGACGATGGGCGAGTGCAAAAGGCTCTCAAGTTGCCAAAACGCCATCGCCCTTTGTTGATTATGCCAGTCGGCTATTCCCTTTAAAAGGTCGGCGAGTTGTAACATGCGAACTCAACTCATCCGTAAGATAGGGCAGGGCAGTTTTTTCGCGACGTTCCTTTTGCTGCTTTTTACGACCAGATACCCGCTTCAGACGTTACTTCCAGCGGAATCGTGGCTGCGGATTGACCCGCTGATTGCATTATCCAGTTGGATTGCTAAGAGGTCATTAATCATCGACCTTTTGCCAGCTTTGGCAATAATTGTAATCACCATGTTGTTGGGGCGGGTTTTCTGCGGTTGGGCGTGTCCGTTCGGTTTTCTGATTGATATATCCGATGGATATATCTTTCACCGCAGGCGAGACAAACAGAATGTGGAAAAGAGACCAAGTTTTTCCGAAAAACTTGGTCTCTCTATACGTTATCTAAAATTTTACCTACTGTTTGGGTTGTTGATGCTATCTATCTTTGAGTTAAATTTCGCTGGTCTCTTTGACCCGTTGAGTTTGATAACCCGCAGTTTTACGATAGTAATTCTGCCGGCTTTTTCATATCTTGCAAATAGCGTCATCGCGCTCTTGCGCCCTCTGTTTCCAAATCGATTGGGCATGGTGGAGTTGGAAACTCGGTTCTACTTTTTGGGCGCGTTGACCTTCGTTATCTTCGCCGGTGTATTGGCTTTGGGGGCTAAAAATCGTCGTTATTGGTGTCGAAACTTATGCCCATTGGGCGCGCTGTTGGGTCTATTTTCGCTATTGAGCCCCTTGACCCGTCGGACAAAAGACGCATGTTCAAAATGCAACCTCTGCTTAAGCGGATGTACTATGGCATCAGTTGAAGACAGGCATCTCCTCGAACCCTTCGCTTCGCTCGAGGGTAAACTCCGTGAAGGCTCGAAATATCACAAGGAAGAATGCATTCTCTGCTTGCGTTGCGCTTCTGATTGCCCCAACGATTATATCTCATTTAAATTCCGTTCGCCGTTGTTAAGCCGCTTGTTGGAAAAGAGGATGAACCCCGTCAGAGTTGTCAACGCTCAAACGCAGAGACGCGGAATTGAACTTTCGCGCCGGACTTTGCTGGGCGCGCTCGGTGTGAGTCTTTTGTCCGTCGGAATATTCAAAGCCGCGCAAACTCGCCATGCATATCCTTCGCGGTTGATTCGCCCACCTGGCGCGTTAGCAGAGGAACAATTTACAGCGGCGTGCATCCAATGCAACGAGTGCATGAAAGTTTGTCGCACCAACGTCTTGCACCCGATGTTATTTGAGGCGGGATTCGAGGGATTTCTCACTCCTCGATTAATACCGCGCAAAAAGGGGCAAACGGAGAAGGGCGGTTGCCCAAAATTCTGTAATCTCTGCACATTGGTTTGCCCCACAAATGCGCTGAAAAAACTGACCCTTCAGGAAAAACAGCGGTTTCGATTGGGGCTGGCAAACCTATATCGTTCAAGATGTCACGCGTGGGCATGGAACACTCCATGTCGAGTCTGTTACGACTATTGTCCATATTATGCCATCAGACTTGAAAAGATAGATGGCATGCGCCGTCCCATCGTCGATTATGAAAAGTGCATCGGATGTGGGGTGTGCGAGCATGTGTGCCCGATTGAAGGGTCTGCCATTTTAATATTTGCCCAGCGCGAAAGCCGAAAGCAAAATAAGGAGGAGACATAAGATGAATTTCATCCGTAAATCTTTGCTACTACTGATGGTTTTTTCCGCTGTGACGCTGCTATCATCGTTCAAAACACAGCATATCTATTCCGGTAAGATTATAAGTTTTAGCAAATCCGACCTGGCAGCGGGTGTTTGGGAAGAGGTCACCATCAAAGTCCAGAACACGAGTGACCCTGTGGCTCTGAGAGTTGAGGCGGTTAAGATGCCAGAAGAATGGGAAATCAAGCCCAAGTCTTTGAAGAAGCGTATGAAAACGGACGCCTCCGAAGATTTCACTTTCCGCATGAAAGTTCCCACTATGACACAACCCGCCGATATCTATTGGGCGGTTACCGCTGTCTACGGCGGATTCTTGGGGCTGTGGCAAAAGGAGCAACGGTTGGATACTCAGTCGCAGACCATAAACGCTCCTAAAATCGCCATCGAACCGGAAAGATTCGATTTCGGAAAAGTCTATAAAGAGAAAGTATCCGAGGATTTCACCGTCAAAAATGTCGGATATACCGACCTGGAAATTCGCAGTGTTACAACGTCTTGCGGCTGTACAACAGCGGCGTTAAAATCGCGGGATGGCAAACAGATTAACCTCAATAGAAGAGAAGACGCATCCGACAAAGCGGGCTATAAACTAGCGCCGAACGAATCTGCCACTCTGACCGTAACTTACGACCCATCGCATCATACTCCAATGCGCCACCATTCAAAAGACCATGATGCTTTTATGGCCTGGCATGCATCCTCTTCTCCAAACAAGTTGACAAGGACAGTCTATATCAAAAGCAACGACCCAAAAACCCCTGAGGCGGAAATCGTAGTAACAATAGACCAACGATGATAAAAGAAAATCAATATCCACATTTCACGTATCACGTATCACGTATTACGTATCACGT
>DTYX01000394.1 GCA_012961655.1 Candidatus Poribacteria bacterium | reverse complement strand
ATAAGAGAATTTTCGGGGATAAATGTGTCACCACAGAGGGATGACGCTACGAAGAAAACGTCGTATCCCGAGAATCGGGACACTTTTTGTTTCACGCACCCTGTGGGGAATTTGTAAAAAATTTTTTATTGACACAGGCTCTCGTTTTTGTTAAAATGATTTCCAAAGTATATTCGCAAAATGATCTAGCTACCAGAAATTTTCAAAGAGGACGTCGGTAAGGTAGAATGTATGACGAAAGCACAGCGCTACACCGTGGACCTTACTGTTCGTGGTATGGAGGGGCGAGAGGTTGTGGTGCGTACCGGTTGGTTCGTGTCTCATGGAGCAGACGAAGCCCGGTTGGTAACATTGTATGTGAGGAGATGAGAGAAATGCCTGATTTATTTGATGTGGTTGAACTCACCGTAGACATCTCGGAGCGGGGATTACGTGCCGGGATGCAGGGCACGATTGTTGAGCGCCACCCGGACGACGCCTACGAGGTCGAGTTCGCGAATGAACGGGGTGAGACCGTAGACTTCTTGGCGCTATACCCAAATCAATTCATCGTTGTTTGGCGGGCAAGGTAAATGAATAAAATCATTGGGATAAAGGCTATTTCGTTCGATGCAGATGGAACACTCTGGGATTTTGAAAAAGTTATGCGGCACTCACTTCATCACATCTTAAAAGAGCTAAGGGAACTTAATCCCAATGCAGCCGATATGCTTGACATTGGGAAGATGATAAAAATCAGAAATAGAGTAGCTAACGAATTGCAGGGCAAGGTTACAAATCTCGAGGAAATTCGCCTTGAGGCGTTCCGGCGAACTCTCGAATATATTGGTAAATCCAATGATGCTTTGGCATTGCGCCTTAATAAAATATATTTAAAACACCGTTTCGAAGATATCGAACTATTCGATGATGTTCTTCCGACACTTAAAGAATTACGAACTAGATACACTCTTGGAATACTTTCGAATGGCAATAGCTATCCAGAGCGTTGTGGTTTGGAGGGTATGTTCCAGTTTGTCGTCTTTTCGCAAGATTACGGCGTCGAAAAACCTAATTCAAGGTTGTTTCAGATTGCATTAGAGAAAGCTGGATGTTCAAAACAACAACTGCTCCACGTTGGTGATTCTTTGGAAAATGATATTATGGGAGCTATTAACGCGGGCATCAAATGTGTTTGGATTAACCGGAAGAGAGTGAAGAACAATTTGAATGTCACAGTAGGTTATGAGGTTTCGTCTCTATTGAAACTGCTTGAAATTCTTTGATAAATAGAGGTGGAATAGATGTCAGTGAATATTTGTAGGTTCGTTTGGCCGAGAGAATCTTAATAGCCGATGACCAGATTGAAGTACAGGAAGTGTTGTCGGACATTTTGAAACGCCGCGGCGCGGAAGTGGAAGTGGCGGATGACGCGGAAACTGCAGTGGAGATGGTCTGCAATAGCCCTGATGGAATCGAGGCGTTGGAACAGATTAAAAAGCAGAATCCTGAATTGCCTGTGATTTTTTTGACAGGAAAAGGAACGATTGCAACGGCTGTCGAGGCGATGAAATCTGGCGCATTGGATTTTGTCGAAAAGGATTTTTACATCGAAGAGAAGATTGAGCAGGCGTTGCTGAGAATCGACCACCTAATCAAAGCCAATCTGGACAATAAACGTCTGCGCCGCGAGCGTGAATTCTATAAAGAAGAGCTAATAGGCAAAAAATACAATATCGTCGGCAAGAGTAAAGCCATACGCGATGTCATCGCGCGGATGGAGGAGATTGCGCCCATTCCGCGCCCTGTGCTTATTCGCGGCGAGCGTGGAACTGGCAAAGAGCTGGCTGCTGCTGCGATTCATCAGAGCAGCAATCGCAAAAAAAATCCGTTTATCACCATTAACTGCGCGGCTTTGGCCGAAGGCTTGTTGGAATGCGAACTGTTCGGTCAAGAAGATAACGCCTTCACCAATTCATCCTTTCGGGATTTGAGCGGGTTGGCGGCGCAAAAACGCTCAAGGTGGATGTGCGTATCATCGCGGCGACAAATGCTGATATTGAGCAGTTAATGCGTCAAGGCAAATTCCGCGATGACCTGTATGATAGACTCGCATTTGAAACGATTTGGATGTCGCCTCTGCATGAACGGAAAGAGGATATCGAGAGAGTAACCTACAAAACTGACACCACGACAATCTTTCCTCACCACCTACCTGGCGAGATTCTAACAAAATGTTCTACGATTGATATACCAGGTAAACCCCTGAAAGAAAAATTGGATAACTTTGAAAAACAACTTCTCATTGATGCTCTGGAACAAAACGACTTACCGCGGAGGGCCGCACCCAAGCTTGGCAGCTCGGCAATCAGT
>DTYX01000393.1 GCA_012961655.1 Candidatus Poribacteria bacterium | reverse complement strand
GTATAAAAGTCTTGCAGTTTGGATATCAATTATGATATAATCTCACAATTGAGTGAAGATAAATGAAAATTTTAATCACCGGCGGCGCCGGTTTTATCGGTTCAAATTTTATCCACTACTGGCTGAGAAATCATCCCGATGATAAGATTATCAATCTGGACAAGCTAACCTACGCTGGAAATTTAGATAATCTTAGAGATGTCCAAAATCATCCGAAATATCGATTTGTTCGAGGAGATATCTGTGACGGGGATTTAGTGAATGAATTGATGTCCGGTGTGGATATCGTCGTGCATTTTGCGGCGGAATCGCATGTAGACCGCTCGATTACCGGCCCGCAAATATTCGTTCAAACGAACGTTGTGGGAACTCAGATTTTATTGGATGCCGTCGTGCGACATAGGATTAAGCGATTTCATCACATCTCGACCGATGAAGTCTACGGTTCATTGGAACTCGATTCTTCAGAGAGATTTCACGAAGCGAGAAAATATGACCCACACAGTCCCTATTCCGCTTCCAAAGCGGGCGCCGACCATTTGGTGTTAGCGTATCATTATACATACAAATTGCCAGTTACTATCAGCAATTGTTCCAATAATTTTGGACCTTATCAGTATCCCGAAAAGTTGATACCTTTTTTCGTTACAAATCTGATTGATAACCGAAAGGTACCCGTTTATGGCGATGGATTATACGTGCGCGATTGGTTATACGTCGAAGACCATTGCCGCGCCATAGATTTAATCTTATCGGAAGGGAAACTGGGTGAAACGTACTGCATCGGCGGCAATGCTGAAATTGCCAATATTGAGTTGACCAGAAAAATTCTTAAAATCATGGGAAAGGGCGAAGAATTTATCGCTTACGTCGCAGACCGCCCTGGCCATGACCGGCGATACGCCATTGATGCCAGTAAGATAGAAGATGAGCTGGGTTGGAAACCGATGCACAGCTTTGATGAAGCGTTGCAAAAAACCGTTGCCTGGTATCAAGAAAATGAGTGGTGGTGGAGGAAATTGCGCGAGAGAGGGGTTGAGCAATGAAGCGAGATGATGATTCTATTTTAGTGGCAGAAGCCCAGCGTGGGGATACTGTGGCTTTCGATGAATTGGTAATACGCAATACGTAACACCAAAACACCTGTCGCTAATAGATTATCACAAATCAAAATGGCGGGAAAATTATAAAGCGAGGTGAAAACTTATGCCATTATCCGCTGAACAAAAAAAAGCGATTATTGAGGAACACGCGAGAAAAGATGGAGATACCGGTTCGCCTGAAGTGCAAATAGCTCTCTTGAATGCTCGTATCAGTTATCTGACCGAACATGCCCGGAGTAATAGGAAAGACCATCATTCCAGATATGGTCTCATTAAACTAGTTGGCAAGCAGCGAAGGCTTTTAGCTTATCTCCGCAGAACAGATAGACAGTGTTATGATGCGTTAATCAAGGAGCTTGGTCTTAGAGATAGATTTGCAATAAGAAGTAGTTAGTTATCCGTGTTACGACTTTTTCACCGTAGAGGAGTTTTAAAAGCAAAGAGCTTTCCCGTAAAACGTAATGCGTAATTTTTTACGCTTTACGCACTATCTTTACTACAAGAGTATGATAACTGAAAAAGTCGTACGGTTAAAGAATTAGGCGAAAGTTTAATTGAGGAGGCTGTAAGAAATTTGAAAGTTGAAATGCAACTTGGAAATGAAAAGCTGTCCATTGAGACAGGACGCGTAGCTAAACAAGCGGATGGCGCTGCCTGGATACAATACGGTGGAACGGTTGTTTTAATCACCGCCGTTGCTGATAAAAAAATGGGCGATGAAGAATTGGATTTCCTTCCGCTGACCGTCGATTACCGTGAAAGAGGCTATGCCGCTGGCAGAATCCCGGGTATATATGGCAGACGAGAACCACGTCCAGGAGTTACAGAGACGTTAATAGCGCGTTTAATCGACCATTGTTTACGACCACTTTTTCCAAAGGAATTTCATTATGAGATTCAGGTGTTAGCAGTGACTTTATCTTCGGACAAGGAGAATCCGCCGGATACCCTAGCGATGATTGGCGCTTCCACGGCATTATGCCTATCGGATATTCCGTTCAACGGACCAGTTGGCGCCGTGATAGTAGGAAGAATAAACGGTGAATTCATTGTCAACCCGACCTATGAACAAGTGGAAGAGAGTGATATGGAACTGTTTGTAACAGGTACATCATCAGCAGTTATGACTGTGGAAGGCAGCGCTAAAGAGATTCCCGAAGATGAGATAATCGACGCGATCGAGTTCGCCCATGCTCATATTAAGGAGATAATAAAACTTCAAGAGGAATTAATTCAAGTATGCGGCAAGTCGAAGAGAGAATATCAAGTGAAAGTGACAGATGAACGACTTGACGCCAGAACCAGAGAGTTAGCGACCCATAGAATTCGAGAATCCATCGGTATGGCTGATAAACAGGACCGCGAGACCTATTTAGTAAGCATCCAGGAGGAGATTTTAGATGAACTCGCTGAGGAGGGCGAATCCAGTGAGGATTATATAAGCGATACCGTTGCTATTCTGACTGCGATTGAAAAAGAAGAGATGCGCAAAGCGATTCTCGATGAAGGCAAAAGAGTTGATGGCAGAGGCCCAAGTGACTTAAGAGAGATTACAGGGGAAGTATCCGTTCTGCCGCGAACCCACGGTTCTGCGATATTCACGCGCGGGCAGACGCAATCATTATGTGTTGTTACTTTGGGAACCTCTGCGGACGAGGAAGTTGTAAAAGACCTTGAAGGTGAATCGATGAAGCCTTTTATTTTACATTACAACTTTCCACCCTTTTGCACCGGCGAGGTCAGACCTATGAGGGCTCCAAGTCGCAGGGAGATAGGTCATGGCGCCTTGGCGGAAAAGGCTCTTTTGGCGGTTATGCCTGACAAGGAGACATTTCCGTATACCGTCAGAGTCGTATCGGAAATTCTGGAATCCAACGCCTCTTCTTCGATGGCGACCGTTTGCGCCGCGACTTTAGCTCTTATGGATGCAGGAGTGTCTATCAAAAGCCCAGTCGCCGGCGTTGGCGTGGGATTAATCAAGGAAGATGACCGAGAGGTTATTTTAACAGATATGTTAGGTACTGAGGATTTCCTCGGTGATATGGACTTCAAAGTCGCTGGAACACGCCAGGGTGTCACTGCAGTGCAGATGGACATAAAAATTGAAGGCGTCACCACGGAATTGATGCGCAAAGCCATCAATCAAGCGCGTTCCGCTCGACTGATAGTTCTTGATAAAATGGCGGAGGTTATCAGTGAACCGCGAGATGATATTTCACCGTATGCGCCGCGCATCTATAAAATTCATATTAATCCTGAGAAAATTGGCGATGTCATCGGTCCGCGTGGACGAGTTGTCCGAGAAATTCAAGATGAAGCCGATGTGGTTATCGATATATCCGATGACGGCACCGTTGAGATTGCCGCTGATAACGCACAAAAAGCCGAACGCGCGAAAGAATTAGTCATGGCAATTGCGCAAGAAGCTGAAATCGGAAAAGAATACAAAGGCAAAGTGAAACGCGTAACCCCGTTTGGAGCTTTCATCGAGCTTTTCCCCGGCACCGAAGGGATGGTTCATATCTCTAATTTGGGAAGTACTCATATCCGTCGCGTAGAGGATGTACTTCACCAAGGTGATGAAGTTACCGCAAAAGTCATTGGTATAGATGAATATGGCAAAATCGATTTGTCGGTCGGGGATAGAAGAAGAACATCTTCAGAACGCCGTTCCCGAAGCGGAAATAGAAATAACCGCGACCGAGATAGAAATGAGCGTCGCCGTCGGTCACCGCGAATACCAAAGGGTAGAATGTAAATAAAAATGTAGATTAGCCGCAGATTAGCCTAGAAGCACGGTTTAAAATCAGCGGCTATCCCCGTTAAACACCCCGATTCTCAGGACAGACCCGCCATCCGCTGTTCAAAAATTATCTGCCAAAATCACAGAGATATTCTAACCAAATTACCTGAGTTTTTAATAATATAACCTTAGTTAAGTAACCCACCCAAAATTTGTATCACTTTTGGGGTGATTGGTGATTAGTACCAGTAACCAGTAACTGTTTGAATATCGGTAAAAAAGTACTAGCAACTTGAGTTAATATATATTTACGTGGAGGACGCGGCTCCTAATCCGGATTTCCGCCGCGTAAATTTCCTATGAATAAAAAATATTCTATTATCATACCGTGTCTCCTGCTGTTGACTTCTGCTATTTTCAGTTGTGGTTACTTTTCCACTTCAAACTATCTGCCACACATCGATACCATTAACATTCCACTCGTTACCGTTGAAACGCCAGAAGTAGACATCGGCTTCGATGAACAAGTCACTCAAGCTCTCAGAGATAAATTTCGTTCAAAGTGGCAGGAAGGCGGAGATTCCGTTTTAACCATGACTATTAAGGATTACAGAATCGACCCTATCTCCTTTGACGCCAACAATCAGCCAGAACAATTCCGGATGAGATTATTTCTGGATTATAACTTTTATGACAACAAAAAGAATAAAATAATTGACGCCAAAAAGGATTACGTTCAAACACACGATTTCTTTATCGTCAGCGTTAGAGGCGAAGAACCTGAGACTAAAGAGTTCGCAATTGAAAAGCTCATTGAGGAACTATCTGATGAGCTTTACAACAGTTTGGCTGAACAGTGGTAGAGGCCACTAATATTTAGAAAAGGAATGTGAAAACTAATGTTGTTTTTGTATAATCGGAGAAAGGAAGAGATGGCAAGATGGCAATGGGGCAAGATGGCGAGAGTCCTTAGCCCTTTTGCCCTAACGATATTCATATTAACCTTCATAATCCTTGGCTGTCAGGGACGGAAAGTAAACTATGGCAAATATACCGTAGTTATGACGGAGGGGCATTATGTTTTGGGTGTGTGGGACGCAAAAAGCTCCAAGGCGGCTATCAATCAGGCGCGAAAGCTTTTGAAAGCGATTTCAACCAAAGAAGCTGAAGGCTTTGCTGTTACAACTACCAGAACGGTCGCTGCTCCAAGCGTGCGAGGAGGAACACAATTAAAACCCGCTTTAATGCTCCCCAAAAGTGACTATGTGAAAGGTTGGAAGAGAGCCGGAGAGATTGAAATTTATACTGAAAAGAATTTAATTCAATTTATGCATGATGAGACGGAAGTGTATCATTCGTATAATTTTGTCGAGTTAGCTCTTGCAGAATATCGCAATCCTAAACTTGGTTCAGAGCCGCTCTTACGCGTTGAAGTCCACGACATGGGCGCGCCGGAGAATGCTTTTGGCATCTACAGCTTCAATAGAAACCCAGAGGCTGATTTTGAAATAATTGGCAACGAAGTCGCAGCGACGATGTTGACATTCGATACGTGGAAAGGACACTATTTCGTTCATATACGTCTCTACGAATTCTCGGATGATATTAAAGAGGGTGCGCAAAATATCCTCCGATACATTATGAATCAGATTAGAGGTACAACCAAGCCGCCCGATATTCTCAAACTCTTTCCCAGAGACCATTTTGTCAGACATAGCGAAAGATACTTTTGGAATCATAACATACTCAACAAAATTCACTTTATCGCGGATGAAAATATCCTCATGCTAAATGAATCAACTATCGGACTTACAGCAGAATATTTACGCGCGAAACCTAAAAATCCCGCGGATACTCTATCCGTTTTTCTCATCAGATATCCCACCCAAAAAGATGCTACAAGAGCATACGATTCATACAAAGCGCATCTCCTTGCGAAAGGTTACCCTACAATAACGACAAAAAAATTAGGGTCTCAAGGTACTGTTATCCAAATTCCAGTTAATTAATAACCGCTGGTTCAAAGACCACGCCATAAATGCGTAATTATTTACGTTTCACATTTATGCCAGTGGAGAGAAAACGTGAAAACTGGACGCTTCTCTTTCTCAGAGGACGCTATATTTGGCATCATTCTCCAATGCATTTTGTCATTTCAGAAAAGCCGAAAGAAAAGACAAAAATGCCGCCATGAAGAAAAGCAGACAGAACAACGCTAACAGACCGATGTTAAAAATCCCCTCCTGAATCGCATCCGACAATGTATACCGTTCGATGAATTTCGGCACGGCTTCGGGTCGAACGGGTTTCTGGAACAGTCCCTCCTTTATGAAGTACACGTGCAAGCTGTTTGCATCTGCCTTGTCCTCTGACCTGATGAAATCTGCAAACTCCTCCCTATACCGCAACGCTTTTTGGATAAAACGTTTTTGGAAAACACGAGTTGCAGCGTGCCCCTTTCTCGCTATCCAGAGATGGCGTCAAATCGGTATTATTATCCTGCGGATAAGAGAGATGCCACAGCGCGTCCCCACTTTACTTCTCTCCTTTCAAGTATCTATGCCATTCTTGCTCAAGTGATTCAATTGTCTTTTGATATGCCTCCTCTAATTTACACTCGATGTCGTTATCATTATAATCCGTCTGCAGAAACAAATCTTTGAGTTTGCCAATTCCGTAGCTCTCAATTAAATAGGCTACAAAAGAGTCACCTATCTGATATACATCCACTTTGCGCTCGTTGTATGCTCTCCAAAAGTCATTAGTCTTTATGACGGACTTAAGTGATGGTAACTCCTTCTTTTCCAAAGCTAAAAGGACACCGGTATTTATTACTGGCGGTTGAGATGTTCTAGATAATCCCATCAGATATGACCCTAATCCTTCGTTGAAAAGAGCAGGAGCCTCTCCTACCAGCTTCTTAACAATTGCATGGCACTCCTCATGTCGCATGTGCTCACCTCGCATTGGCGCGCCATAATCAATGCCACTTCCAACAACCTGTCCTGCATTCTGTGGTTCAGCGTACAGGAAACAGTTTATCTTGAAGCCATCCACTCCTAACTCACTTTCCTTAGGGACCTGAAGGCATCTTATAATCTGTGCAAAGCGCTCTTCTGCCTTCTCTGCTATTTTATCTATCTCCTTGGCATCTATTGAATTAGGCTCGAAATGGAAGACGTAGTGGGTGGTTTCTTTAATCATCCACAGTTTATTTTCTTTCCTGAACCATATATCTCCATATTCCTTAAGCTGCCATGGCTTTTCTAGTTTCTGTATCGCTTTTTTCATGTTGTTCATCACTTAGCCTTTATTTATCTGGCTATCCCCAACTTTTCACAATGCAAGGGTGAATTTCGTAAAAATCCGATGTTTAGTATCTTGGGCGCTTTCATCTCCATAAAGCACATATAGGTTCATCCCGCGCTTCGGGCTATATTTGAAAAATCCGCTTAGGTTGTAATGCGGTCCCTTCATCGCCCGTAGGCTTAGCCTAAGGAAGGTATTCCTTGAAAAGTCGTAGAGCACAGATAAACGGCTTAAAAAATTGTCCTCCATTTTCCCATCGTCAAATATCCGCCTGTTGGCTTCCAAAGCCAACATAACGGAGCCTCTTTGAGTGGGAGAGAAAGCAGCGGAAGAGGATAGAAACCTAATGTCTGAACCCTCAAACCTACCAACTCCCAAGGAGAGCCGCTTACCATAAAGCTCAGAACCCTTGTATGAGACGGAGATGCCAATCCTGTTGTTATCATAGGGCGCATGATATTCCCTGTTACCCCAGAAGTTTATCGAAATATCATTCTGAAGATAGACGCCCAAGCTTTCCAAAGAAAGACTTCGGCGAGTGAGTTCGCCTTGATGGTTTTCATACCTCTCCGCCCAAAGTTTAACAAAAAGAACTCTCACCACGCGCTTGTCGATGGTCTTACGATATCTCAAAAAGCCATTCCCACCGCGGCTGTCCAGCCATGGTACATAGCCGTCTTCTATCGTCAATTCCACGGGGATTTGCTCGTAGCTCAATCTGAAGGTGAAAGGAGATGTATCCTTTGAGATGGCTGTGGTATAGGCTATGTTGCCATTCGGACGGGGGAGAACTGCGCCCCTGGATGAGGAATATTCGCTCCAACTTCCGATTAATTGACTACGCCATTTTATGCCTTTTGAAAGGTCAATGTTAGCATCCACCGCTGCCACTCTGTTGTAGCCTTCTTCTTTTTCCTTTGAAACGCCCATGAAGCCTAAAGTCGATTTCTCCAGAACATCCCTCTGAAGCCTTGCAACCAGATGGTAATCTAAAGTGTCTTCT
>DTYX01000392.1 GCA_012961655.1 Candidatus Poribacteria bacterium | reverse complement strand
GCCAAGGACGCCATGTCTATTGCGGGCGGCTTGGTATCGTAGTAGAATTTGTATTCTACCGATTCTGTGGTATTTCCAGCCTGGTCTTTCGGCGCGATAATCACCGTATATTCGCCATCCTGAGAGCCGTTGCTCGCCAAAGGCTGTTTCAATTTCAGTCTCAATGTTTTATCTTTATCGCTTGAGACAATGCCCTCGACTGTTTCACCTCTATCATTTTCAAGTCTAATCCAGGTCTCATCGACGTTCTTCCAGTCGATTAAGGATGAGGGCTGTTCGTCGGTGACCATCACGGTGATTTCACTCAAAGAGTTTTGCGCGCCGCTCTCTATCAATCCCAAATGAATCGTATCCAAATCGACCTCAGGCGCCACGGTATCGTAGAGGAACTCAAATTGAGCGGTATCGCCAGAGCGTCCTGATTTGTTGACCGGAATAACTTTGACGGTGTAGTTGCCGTCATCGGAGCCGTCCGTGGCAAGCGGCAAAATTGGCGCCCAGACGAGCGTGTTATCGCCTTTGGCTTCCTGTTCGCCTTTTACCTCGCCTCTCGGACCGATGAGCTGAATCCTTGAGCCAGCGTCGGTCAGGTCGAGTCCAACTCCAAGTTTTTCTTCAAATTCAGCGGTTATCTCAGTAAGAGAGTTGAGATATTCTTGCGGGAGAGTTTCGCCCGATACTTCGACTGACTTGACCAGAGGCGGCAATAGAGTCAAGCTGAATCTGTATTGGAACGGATATTGAGAGACATTGCCGGATAAGTCTTTGGGCGTTACTTCGATGGTGTAAAACCCATCGACGGTTAATTCCTCAAACGTATACGTGATGGTGTCTATACCGTCATCGCTTTGATTGCCGCTTATGACCGAGCCATTTGGGTCAATTAGTTTCACATTCGTGCCCGCCAGGTCAACGCCGCTGCCCGTCCCATCCGTCAGCGCGATGGTTATTTCGCTAATCGGTTCAGATATAGCCGCGCCGTCAGCGGGAGTTATCTCGGTTACCTTTGGTATACCGCTATCATAGAAAAATTTCAGTTGATAGTTCGCTTCACTGCCCGCTTCATCGGCGGCAAAAACGGAGATGGTGTATTCGCCGTCCGCTGTGCCATCGGTCGGAAGCGGCGGTTCCAGAATCCAACGGATGGTAACATTTCGGTCGTCTGTTTGCCGACCGCCGACTATTTTGCCATCCGGCGCTATCAGCCTGATAGTGGATTTCTTAATATCAATTCCCTCACCGCTGTGGTCCTCCAAGACAGCCGAAACCTGATTCAATTGGCTGACGAACGTCTTCTCTTCGGGTGAAGTGGAGATTACTTCCGGTTTTTGGGTGATATAGAAGAAATCAAAGATGACGGGGCTTTGATACCTGTTGCCCGCCAGGTCTTGGGGAGTTACCTCGATGCGATATGCGCCATCATCTGAGCCGTCAGTTTTTAGCGCCTTGAAGTTCAGATAGATGGTATTTTTGCCATCATCCGCTTTATTGGCGGCGATTATTCCCACAGGTCCGACCAGTTGGACGCTGGTTTCGGTCAAATCGACGCCGCTGCCTGAATCTTCAAGTTCCACGGTAATTTGGTCTATGGAAGTTCCCAGATTACTCCCTTCTTTTGGAGTCGTGGAAATGACAGCGGGAACAACGGTATCGTAAAGAAGCGAGTAAGTTTGCGCTTCCTGATTTCCAGCTAAATCCTGGGCGACGACTTCGATGGTATAATCTCCATCTGCGTCTCCACCTCTAGACAGGGGACTGGAAAGTTGCCACCAGATTTTATCGGTATCATTATCGCCCTGTTCACCAGTTACGATATTGCCATCTCCATCCAAAAGGCGCACGGTTGATGTTTCAAAATCTATATCCGCGTTGCTGGCATATCCCGACGGGGGCGGAGCATCAACAAGCACAGCCTCTATCCTCGAAATCTCGCCGTTGACTAAGGAGATGTTCGCGGTCAGGTCGATATTAGTCACAGAAATTATATCCGGCTCTTCGGTATCGTAGATAAAGGTCGTCCTCTTTTCATTGCCGGCAGTGCCTGTATTATCCACCGGTTTGACAATTACGGTGTACGTTCCGTCCTCCGAACCATCAGTCGCAAGGGTTATACTTAGAATCAAGTCTTGGCGGGACAGAGCCACGCCGCTACTGTAGCTTTGGATGCCTTCTATTTCGACGCCGTCTGGTCCGATAACTCGAATGGTTGAACCAGTCGAGGTGAAATCGAGGCCAGTTCCGCTGTTATCCTGCAACGTCGCTGAAATTTCGCTAATTGCGTTGAGTTCCGTTTTATTCGCGGGAGTTACGGATATTACCCTCGGAGGCACTATCTGATAGTCAAAATCGGATTTCAATGGGATTGTACTGTTGCCAGCCCTATCAACGAGGGTAACTTCGATGGTATATTTGCCCGCTTGTGGCAAAAGTTCGGGAACATAAGTAATCTTTGAGATGCCATCATCGCTCTGATGTCCGTTGACAGCGCCTGCGGGACCAGATAGGCTGACCGTAGAGGCGGCGAAATCGACGCCGGAACCCGCCCCGTCCGTAACCTGCAATTCGATTGTCACTCTGTTCGTGTTGATTATCTCTTTTTGGCCGGGGCTCACCGATTCAATGCTCGGAGGCAGACTATCGTAAGTAAAGCTGGTCGTGTAATCGGCGACGGTTTTGACCTTATCAACTATGTGATATTCGATGGTATATTCTCCATCCGCGGTGCCATCCGTTGGCAGCAAACTCACCAATTCAACCCAAAGTCTGTTCTGCTCATCGTCAAATTGGCGTACCGGTATCTCTTCGCCAGCCGGATTTTTCAGCTTAATTGTCGAGTTTTCAAAGTCGATTCCCTTTCCGCTGTGGTCTTGTATTGTCGCTTCTATTCTGTCAATGCGATTGACGAAAGATAGGTCTGGTATCGACTCTGTTATCAATTCCGGTAATTCGGTAACATAAGCGAACTCAATTCTAAAAGAGCTGCCTATGTTGCCCGCCCTATCCGCGGGGGTTACTTCGATGGTGTAGATTCCATCCTGCGAACCATCCTCCTTGAGCGCATCGAAATCCAAAGTTATAGTGTCTATGCCATTATCGGTTTTTGTCGCCCCTATATCTGCGCCATTGGGATTCAACAACCTCACTTGTGTGTTGAATGTATCAACTCCGCTAATGGCATCACTTAGCTTCACTTGAATTTGGCTCAAGGTGGAAACCTTCGAATCTTTTGAAGGTGTGGTGGAGACGATAGTGGGAACTTGACTATCGAAAACAATGTTCGATGTTTCGGTATTCGTGGTGCCAGCTTTGTCATGGACGGTAACCTCAACGGTATATGTTCCATCTTTTCTGCCATTTCGGGAAAGTGGTCTCAGAATCTGCCATGTCAGAGTCGTATTGCCATCGTCGCTGAGTCTGCCTAAAACAGTTCGACCATTTTTATCTTTGACAACGATTTTTGATAGTTCAAAATCGATGCCTTCGCCGCTATGGTCTAAAAATCTCGCTTCGATGGTATCTATCTGACTTACGAAGGTATTATCTTCTGGCGTAACGGATACAATTTCAGGCAACTTGGTAGCCAAAGCGAACTCGTATCGGTAAGCGCTGCCGGCGATATTTCCCGCCCGGTCAGCTGGGGTAATCTCTATGGTGTAGATGCCGTCTTGCGTGCCATCGGTTTTTCTGGCGGTAAAATCTAAGGTGATAGTCCTTTCGCCATCATCTGTTTTCGTACCACCAATAGGAGTTCCATTTTTATCAAGCAGGCTTATCCGCGTTCTGACGAAATCGACCCCACTGACCGCATCGCGTAGTTCCACCTTAATTTGACTCAAATTAGAGACGTTAGCGCCTTTTTCGGGAGTGGTTGATACGATAGTTGGAATCTGACTATCAAAAGTAAAGGTCGAACTGAAAATCTTTGAAAAGATGTTTCCAGCTTTATCTTGTGCGGCGACTTCGACGCTGTATCTGCCATCATCTCTGCCATCCTTAGAGAGAGGTTGGACGATTGTCCAGGTCAGACGCGTATTCCCATCGTCGCTTAATCTGCCGGGGACGATTTCGCCCGCTGAATTCTTGACGACGATAGTCAGGAAATCAAAAACGATTCCCGCGCCGCTCTGGTCTTTAAATTGAACTTCAACCGTATTTACTTCATTTACATAAGCGTTATCATCGGGCGTTATCGAGACTATCTGGGGAAGCGCAGTAACGTAGGTGAAACTGAAGGTCTTGACGCTGGTGTTGCCAGCTTTATCTTGGGCTACGACTTCGACGGTGTAAACGCCGTCCTGACTGCCATCGCGCAACAGCGGAACGGAAATCTGCCATCTCAGTATATCGCCATCGCTTTTTTGGCTGCCTGGGATGCTGATGTTATCGGGATTTCTTAGGATAATTTTAGAATTATCGAAGTCTATTCCCGCGCCGCTGTAATCTAACAGTCGGACTTCGATGGTCTCCACCATATTCACAGCCTCTTGGTCCTCAGGCGTAATTAGCGCGATATCGGGAGCTTGAGTCGCTAGGATAAATTCATATCTGTAGGCGCTGCCGGCGATATTTCCCGCTCTGTCCGCTGGAGTGATTTCTATGGTGTAGGCGCCATCCTGTGAACCATCGGTTCTCCTCGCGGGGAAATTTAAAGTGATGGTATCCACGCCGTTGTCCTTTTTAGTGGCGCCGACGGCAGTGTTATTTTTATCGAGCAGTTGCACCACAGTATCGCTCAAATCAACCCCGCTGAGGGCGTCATTCAATTTCACCGCAACTTGCGATAGACTGTGAACGGTCGAATTCCTCGCTGGAGCAGTGGATACGATGATTGGAACCTGACTATCGAAGGTGAAACTGAACGCCTGCGAAAAGATGTTACCGGCTTTATCTTGAGCGGAAATTTCGACGCTGTATCTGCCATCGTCCCTGCCATCCTTAGAGAGAGGGTTGGAGATTGTCCAGGTCAGGCGCGTATTCTCATCGTCGCTCAATTTGCCGGGGACAACTTCGCCCGCTGGATTCTTGAGTGTGATATTGGAGAAATCGAAATCGATTCCCGCGCCGCTCAAGTCTTTAAGCTGAACTTCAACCGTATTTACTTCATTGACAAAGGCGTTATCATCGGGAGTTATCGACATTATCTCGGGAAGTTCAGTGGCGTAGGTGAAGCTGAAGGTCTTGACGCTGGTATTGCCGGCTAAATCTTGGGCGACAATTTCGATAGTATAAACGCCGTCTTGACTGCCATCGCGCAACAGCGGAACGGAAATCTGCCATCTCAGTATATCGCCATCGCGATGCGATAGGCTCCCTGGGATGCTGGTGTTATCCGGGTTTTTGACGATAATTTTAGAACTATCAAAATCTATTCCTGAGCCGCTGTAGTCTAAAATGCGAGCTTCGATGATGCCCACTTGATTATAGAACACTTTATCCCGCAATGATGTCCCCTCCGCGCCAATCGTTACCGATACTATCCCCGGCGCTTTGGTTGAATAGGTGAATTCAATTCTCGAAGCGCCTCCGGCGCGATTTGACGCCCTGTCCACGGGGGTGATTTCTATCGTGTAGAGACCATCCTGTGAACCATCAGTGCGCAGCGGGTCGAAGGATAAAGTAATAGTATCCACGCCATTGTCCTGTCGAGTCGCTCCAATGGGGGAACCGTTATTATCCAATAAACGCACCTCGGTTGCGGTAAAATCGACGCCGCTGAGGTCGTCATTCAAGGTCGCGGAGACTTCGGATAGATTAGATACAATTGAATTCTTCGCCGGCTTAGTGGAGATGATAGTCGGCGCCTGGCTATCGAAAATTAATTTGAATGATTCAATTTTGGATACGCCAGCTTTGTTTATCAGGTTGGCTTCGACGGTATATTCCCCATCCTGCGCGCCGTCGCGCCGGAGAGGATTTTTTATCTGCCAGGTCAACAATTCCGCGCCATTGTCGCTCAACTTGCCCGGTATCACAGTACCGTTTGCGTCTTTGACAATGATGGTCGATTGCGGTAAGGGAACCGATTCGCCGGTGACAGGGTCTTTTATCGTCGAATCCTCGAAGTTAATGCCTATTCCGCTGTAGTCCAACATCCGTATTTCGATGGTATTCAATTGATTGACAAATTCATCCCTCTCCGGCGTCGTCGAAATTATCTTCGGCGCTTGAGTGACCAGGAAAAAGGTGTATATATAGGAGCTTGAGGCTCTATTTCCTGCGATATCTTCTGGCGTGATTTCGATGGTGTACAGACCATCATCTGTGCCATCCGTTTTGCGCGGAGTGAAAAGATTTAAGGTTATGATATCTCGCCCATCTTCCCTCCTTGCAGCTTTTTTAGAGGCGCCGACGTTAGCGGACGTCTTATCCAGCAAACGCACTTGCGTATCGCCCAAATCCACCCCGCTGGTTTCGTCATAAAGGACGACGACGACGGATTCCAGCTTGTCTCTTTGGAATTCTTCCGGGATGGTGGCTTCGACTATGGGGAGTTGGCTATCGAAGGTGAAATTATAGAAACTGACGCTGGTATTATCGGCTTTGTCGCGGAGATTGACTTCGACGCTGTATATTCCGTCTTTTGAACCATCGCGCGCTAAAGGAGTTGCCGGCCGCCAGGTTATCTTCGACACGCCATTGTTGCTGAGCTTACCAGGGATTTCCTGACCATCTTCATCTTTGACGACGATATAAGATTTATCTTCGCTGAAGTCAATGCCTCTGCCGCTATTATCCTTGATTTGCGCCGAAATCTCCTCCAACTGGTTTACGAAAGAGCCATCTTCAGGAGTTATCGACACAACTTCAGGCTCTACGACCACAACTCCGACCGCGTATCGGAATGGATATCTTTGGTTGGTGAGCAAGTTTCCAGCTCTGTCGGATAGGCTGACGACCTCAAGGGTATAGATTCCCTCATCTACTAAACCGGCGTAAGATACCGTTATCTTCGGCGGTTCCGTCGTCTGCGTCAGATTAATAATCTGTCCCGATGGGTCTTTAAGGGCGATATCCGGAGTCAGAAAATCGACCCCGCTGCCTCCCTTATCGTCAACTTCAATCTCAATTGTCGCCGATGAAGTCAGAGCCTTCGGCGTCGTAACTGTGAGGAGTTGTTCCGAGCCGTCCGGCAGTAGCGCTTTCACGGAGGTGATAATCGGTTTTTGTGTATCGAAAATAAAGGTGGCTCGCTTCTCCTTCGCCGAATTACCCGCTTCATCTGAGGCGTTGACTACAATGGTATAAACGCCGTTCTGGGCGGTGGTTTCCAGTTTCCGGCTTAAAGCAAAAGTCAACTGTCTTTGCTCTTCATCTATGCTCAAGTCACCCGCTACCTTTAGGGAATAAGGGTCTAACAACTGAATATTGGTGAGAAGTTCGTCGTAATCGATTTCAGAGCCGCCCTTAGTATCCAAATCAACGGTTATAGTTGAAATAGGAGTGTTGGTTATAGTTCCATCCGGAGGATTAATCGTTTTTATAACTGGCGGTTCTGTATCGACCTGGATTGACAGAGAAAATTCTGCGATATTGCCGCCCCTATCAGTCCCTTTCAGTATGCTCTCATAACTGCCATCCTCCACGATTGTACCGAGACCATCTTTGCCATCCCATGTCACCTTATGCAAAACGCCGCCGGTGAGTTTCAGTTGTCCTTGAATATCTTTCGGTTGAGGTAACACGCCTGAGATGGTCAATTCCAATTTTAACACATCTTCAGAAAGATTGTAGGAGATTGTCGTGCTATCCTTCCGTTTATCGCCGTTGGGCGAAAACGGCGAGATAGCCGCGGAAATCTGAGGAGGAGTATTGTCAACCGTTACCTCTATTATCCTCTTATCGTAGCTGGGGTCGCCTTTATCAATTACGCCGTTGGGCTCGTAGTCGATTTGAACCAGGATTTTGTAAGTTCCATCAACCACAACTCTGGGTGAATCTTTCTTCTCAGTGCCGTTCCATTCTTCTTTAATTGTCTGTGGAACGAGATTCTCTTCCTCTTCCTCTGGTCCAGCTCCTATCATTCCGCCTACGGGAGTAGACCAATCTCCTTCGGGGTCAAAATCCCCATCAGGAGGTCCCACTCCTCCAGGTCCGTGAGTATCGATAATAATCTGGTAATCACCCGCAACGCCAGTGCTGGTAAAACCGATGACAGCTCGGTCTTCCACGCCATCCGCATTGGGACTGAAGACGGCGTCTAATCCTTCCGCGTCATCAGCGACTCTGGGTTCAACTTTAAATCCACCTAAAGCCATCACAGATGTCGCGCTCGTACCGAAGAAAAAACCTAAAGCAACTGTCATAAACAGTATGATTTTCATATTCTTTACTAACACTTGTTTCCTCCTGATTTTTAACATTAAAAAGCGCCCTAAGTGAGCATGTGCAACCATCGTGGTTACCTCTTGGGCAGGGGCAATCTCTGCCCCTCTCACTAATTGTATTCGATTTTTCTTAGACGAAGAACCTTATGTTTGGTTGAGTTCTATTTTAAGTGAAATGTGAATATGAAGTTGTCCCGAATGACACCACAGTAACTTTTAATTTTTTACGCCAGTCCTCTCCGCTTCCGCAAAAACCACTCTACTGTCAACAACAGCATGATTGTCAGGAAGATCAGCGGCATATCCCACAACTCTTTATCGACCATGGTCGAAGCGCCGCTTTTGATGAGGGGAATTTCATCCACCATGTTATGCGCTTCTTCCAGCGGATAGTATCGTCCGCCGCTAATTTGCGCAAGGTTCATCAGTAGATTGGAGTTCAATTCTGCGTGGGTGAATTCGATATAAGATTCCGCCACTTCGAACAGCCCGCGCTGGTCGCCCAATGGGGCGTCATGCAGGGAGCCAGTTATGTCCACAATATATTCCCCACGCTTGGGTGGCATGAATCTCGCTCGATACAGTCCATCCTTGCCGAGAACCTGTTTCAGCGTCAACTCCTTTTTGTTTCCGACGTCATCTGTTATAGTTGCTTTTACTCGCGCGTGGTTGGTGGGTTCGTACTTTTCATCATACGCGACGGCGTCTATAAACACCGGCTCCTTAAAGCTGTACGAGCTTTTCTCGATTTGGAGTTTGAGTCGTTCTTTCGGAGTAGTGGTCAACCACCTGGCTACCTGCCGCCAGAATTTTTCATGGCTATCGTCATCCCCCAACATGCGCCAGCGCCAGGAGGAGTAGGGCGTGAATACCATCGACCTACCGGCGCCGTAGTTTTGTACTGCCATGAGAATTCGCCTCCCAAACTCGTTTTTATCGTTCGGATGAATCGCCAGCGCCGTTGCGCCCGGTTTTGCCCGTTTGACCCAACTGTAGCCTTTGAGTGTGGGCATCGCCCGCCATCGAGCATCGTTCTTCGAGGCGTCGGCGTCGAGG
>DTYX01000391.1 GCA_012961655.1 Candidatus Poribacteria bacterium | reverse complement strand
CCTTTTTTCGAATTTACTTACATATAAGTGAGGGAAGGCAATGGTTATGATTGAAGCTTCTATATTGTCCGCTGATTTCGCGCGTCTGGGCGAGCAAGCCTGCGAGGCCGAGGCCGCCGGGGTCGATGCCATCCAGGTAGATGTGATGGACGGTTGCTTTGTCCCCAATATTACATTCGGCGCAGGAGTAGTACGTGCATTGCGACCACTGGTGCATGTTCCGCTGGAAATTCATTTTATGATAGTCGAGCCGGAGCGTTACCTGACCGAGTTCGCCGATGCTGGCGCAAATCGCCTAATCGTCCATCAAGAGACCTGCGCGCATCTCTATCGCATTTTGCAGTCAATCCGCGAACTCGGAATTGAAGCGGGCGTGACGCTTAACCCCGGCACACCTTTGAGCGCTATTGAGGAAGTGCTGGATATCGTTGACTTAGTTCAGGTGATGACGGTCAACCCCGGCTTTGGCGGGCAATCATTTATACATGGTCAATTGGATAAAGTCCGTCGTCTGCGGCAAAGGCTGGATGAGCTTGGGCAACAAAACACACCAATTGCGATAGACGGCGGGATAAACACGACTACTGCGCCGCTAGTAGTGAATGCTGGCGCGACGATAATTATAGCTGGTTCCAGTATATACAATGACCGCGCGTCGGTGGCCGAAAATGTGACGGCGCTGCGCGCCAGCCTAACAAATAGATAAGGAGTGGAAACGATGGAACTGGGGATAATCGGTTTAGGAAGAATGGGAATGAACATCGCGCGTAGGCTCGCACACGCCAATCATCGAATAGTGGCATATAACCGTTCGCCGGAGAAAGCTTACGCGCTGGCAGAAGAGGAATCAAATGTGGTCGCGGTGAAATCTATTGAGGAGATAGCCAGACAACTCTCGCCGCCGCGGCCGGTCTGGGTAATGGTCCCAGCCGGCGATGCCACTGAGCAGATGATTGACGCGCTTCTGAATATTCTAAGTTCTGGCGATATAATTATAGACGGCGGCAATTCCAACTACCGCGATACGATGCGTCGGGCGAATAGGATTGCTTCGCAAGGTCTGCATTTTGTCGATGTCGGCGTCAGCGGTGGTATTTGGGGGCTAACGGAAGGTTATAGCATGATGGTCGGCGGAGAGAAGAAAGTCGCCGAGCAACTAAGGCCCATCTTCGAGACATTGGCGCCTGGCGCGGACAAGGGCTGGGGATATGTCGGTCCCAATGGCGCCGGCCACTTCGTCAAGATGGTACATAACGGCATCGAGTATGGTCTAATGCAGGCTTACGCCGAGGGCTTTGAAATATTGAAGAGCAAGGAGAACTTCCATCTGGATTTGCAACAGGTTGCTGAAATCTGGCGCTGCGGCAGCGTGGTTCGTTCATGGTTGCTGGACTTAATTGCCAATGCCCTTTCCGAAGAGCAAGATTTAAGCGACATCAAAGGTTGGGTGGCTGATAGTGGCGAAGGACGCTGGACAGTGGCAGAGGCAATCAACCAGGACGTTCCCGCGCCGGTAATCACTTTGTCACTGCTCATGCGCTTCGTCAGTCGGCAGGATGAGAGTTACGCCGCTAAATTGCTGGCGGCTATGCGCAACCAGTTCGGCGGACACGAGGTCAAAAGTGTTTCATGATTCAAAACACCCGTTAGCAGGTTAAATCTTCACGTTTTACGCATTATCAGTACATCGAAAACCGAAAATGAAACCACGTCCGGTCATGTGATATACTGATTATGTATTACCGAAACCTCACATCTCCCGAATCCATACGCGCATCTCGCCGGGTTCACGGTGGTCCCATGCATAGTAGGGTATCGCTGTAATCTCAAACGGTTTTAGCTTTGACGGCTCCGCCCGGTAGAGCATGCCATCCCAATCCGCATCGTCTACTATCAAGGCATTTCCCTTGACGACTGCAACTCCGCCGAGCAATTCTTTGTCAAATTGCGTTTTCAATTCGGCGTCATGCGGTAAAATAACTCGATGAAGTGGAACGGGGTTGTCCACCTGTTCGATACAGTAGACTACTGGTCCTCTTTGTAATGCCACACATCCTGAGTTTTGACGCACTGCTGGATGCGACTCTATGCGCTCCACAGGCATCGGAAGCACGAGTTCCACCTCGTCGCCCGACTTCCATTCGCGCTCGATGCGTGCATAACCCAGGTTCGTCAACGAGTCCACCTCCATCTTTTCCCCGTTGACGATTAGCGTTGCGTTGCGACTCCAGTTGGGAATACGCAGATTGAGTCCAAAAACAGTTGGTTCCTTTGGCTCCACAGAAATCCTGATAGTTCCATCCCAGGGGTAATCCGTCTCTTGTCTCAGGACCACTTGTTTGCCTCCGACTTGCAGTGTGCCGCTGCCTCGAACGTACAGATGCACATAAGCGTCCCCCTCAGCCTGGGAATAGATGTAACCGCCGATAGAAGCGATGAGACGGGCGATATTGGGCGGGCAGCAGGCGCATCCGAACCAATCTTGTCGGTGATGGTCTCCCCTGCTCTCCAGCGGATTTACGTAGAAAAATTTCTTGCCATCCAGCGAAACGCCGCTGATAGTACCGTTGTAAAGCGCGCGCTCCATCACATCGGCGAACCGGCTATCGCCCTGTAATTGGAGCAGGCGGTGGTTCCAGAACACTAACGCAACTGCCGCGCAAGTCTCCGCATAAGCGGATTCGTTCGGCAAATCATAGTCTTGAGTGAAACCTTCATTGCTCCTGGACGGGCCGATACCCCCTGTAATGTACATCCGTTTCCTGCAGACATTATCCCACAGGCGTTCGCATGCTGCCAATAAGCCCTGGTCGCCCGTCTCATTCGCCACGTCAGCCATGCCGCAGTACAGATACATCGCGCGCACCGCATGCCCTACCACCTCGCTCTGCTCTCTGACGGGCAGATGGTCTTGACAGTATTCAGTATGAAAATCGTCCTCTTCTCCGAAAAAATGTCGATGTCCGCTGGCTTGTTCAGGAGTAAGCTTTTCCATCTCCCGCTTGAAAAAGGATGGTTTCTGACCGCGTTGGTCGAGGAAAAACTGACTGAGTTTTAGGTAACGTTGCTCACCAGTGACGCGATACAGTTTCACCAGCGCAAGTTCAATCTCTTCGTGTCCCGGACAGCCATCTCGCTTGCCCGGTCCGAAAACGGAATCGATGTAATCGGCATAACGGCACATCACGTCCAAAAACTTGCGCTTGCCTGTGGCTTCAAAATGAGCGACGGCTGCTTCCATCAGATGCCCGGCGCAATACAGTTCGTGCCACATGCCCAGATTTATCCAGCGATTCTCGGGCTCCACCTGGGTAAAGTAGTTGTTCAGATAACCATTCTCTTGCTGCGCACCAGCGATTTTTTCGATAACCTCGTCAAGGAGCGCATCTAGTTCAGCCTCCGGATGAGTCGCCAGCGAATAGCTCGCCGCCTCAATCCATTTGGCGACGTCCGAATCCCAGAAATAGTGTGGCTTCGGTTCCATACCAGGTTTCCAGTTGAGCAGAAAAGCATCAATACGTCCCGTATCCTTGCACTGCTTGTATTCGTGTGGAATCGTCCGCTCACGATTGACTCGGATACGAGGAGCCCAGAATACGTCCTCCACGGTGACCTGGGTGAGGGGGACGGGGGTGAGTTTACGTTTTGTCGATGATGTCATTTAAGAGCCTCCTTGGTAATTGGCTCACGTTAAAAATGAGCGCAAAATGAGAAGAAATGAGGCGGACTTTTAGTCTGCCGGGCAGGTTGGAAACCTACCGCACAGTTGCACTTTCTTTTGACAGGAGCTTGGTAATTTGAGTTCGTATAGCCCCGTACTTTTTATTTTTCATTGCCGTTATATGGAGCGCGCAATCAATTGCACTACTACGAACGACGCTCACAAACAGCATGTCTAAGTTTAAAGAACATCTTCCAAACGTCCCAACAAACTATCGTAATGTTTCTCAAGCTCTTCATACCGGTTCAAATTTTGCTCGATGCCTTCCCTTCGACTTCTGATGAGCCAGAGTTCTTCAAACTCATTGATTATCGGGGAGAGCTTTTCTTTCAGGCTCTTGATTTGCGCTTGAAATTGCGGAATCTTTTGGACAGCTTCGTACTTATCAGCCGCCTTTGATTCTATTTTGTCCATCAATTCTTTCAGTTGATGAGACAGGAGCACCTTTTTGGACATGTAGATTACCTGTTTGGCGGCGAACGCTATCTCTCTCGCCGTCAGTTTTGTTTCCCAGTCAATCGGTTCGTAGGATTCGATAATCTCGAGCGCTTCCTTCGCCAACTCGCCCATTTTTCGGACATTTTCGGTTTTTAAACGATGCGTCCTTTCGCCGGTCAGCATATCCTCGTACATCGCATAGAATTGTGGGGAATGGTTGTGGGCGGGGAAATCGTGGCATTGGCTGGATTCGCCCAATCTTCTGATAGCCGTTGACATCTTGCCTGACTCGTCGCCGAAGAACAGGTGAGAAAATTTCCCGTCGAATTCGTCATCCGTCGTCTTTCCCGACGACCAAGATTGTTCAGCGGAGTAGATAAATCCATACCAGCTATGTCCCAGTAGGTTGTAGTGTCCGCCGTCTCCCCAGTCGGTGTTGAGCATCCCTTCAGCGCCGACTTCTATGCCGCTTTCGACAAATCTGCTTATGTTCGCATTCGAGTTGTTGATGCGTGGGAATAGCACGTTCCACGACGATGTCCCCGGACAGACAAACTGTCTCAGCCCAGTCTCGGCAAATTGTTTTGTGGTAGCATAATTGTGCTCCGCCTCATATCCCCAATTCAACATGATTATATCCTTGGGGATGTCCTTTATCAACTCGGGATGTTGGAGTATTATATCGCCCCACATCATCATCGTCTTGCCGTATTTTTTTACGACAATTTCGTGTACGCGCAGGATGTGGCGGAGATAAACTCTGCCGACGCCTATCTTATCAGCCAACTCTTTGCTCGTTCCTTTTCCCAAGTCATAAGTCTCATCGCTGCAGATGTTGAAAAATTTCGACGTGAAGGCGGGCAAAAACTCGGAATACATATCATCCAGCAATTCGTAGGTTTCATCTTTCACGGGACTGAGCGTCCAGCCCATGTCGGATTCCGCTAAATGTTTGTATTCGGTGAGGGAAAGGATGTGCGCAAAGTGTCCGAAAGATTGTAGTGTCGGGGCCAAATCTATATCGAGTTTTCGGCAGTGTTCGTCTAATTCCACGATGTCTTCGCAGGAAAGCGAACCACATCCTCTGCCTATGAGCGGATGTTTTTTGAAAAGGTAGGTATGTTCGATGTGTAACGACATCATGTTCATCTTATAGAAACTTAGGACAGTTGCTATCTCTTTTAGTGTATCCACTTTCGCTACTTTTCCGCGACATGAATCGTGTAAAATTCCGCGATAACGCATATCCGGAAAATCCCGTATTTCAAGCGCAGGGATTTCCGCATATTCTCCTACTCCTCTATTCTCCCTCTCCCTCTGGGAGAGGGCCGGGGTGAGGG
>DTYX01000390.1 GCA_012961655.1 Candidatus Poribacteria bacterium | reverse complement strand
TCACCCGTCAAAGCGTAGTGATAGTTCCTTATCCCATAGACAAATATGCAAAAAACAACGCACGCCTTCGGCTTAGCGGACATCGGTTTTTTAATTCTTGTCCCGATGAATCGGGACAATGGGCGAACTACGGCGCCCTCTACTCCGTCGGTAAATGCGTTCGGAGCTACTTCTTGATTCACTCACTTAAATGGTTTAATTTCTACCCCTGACGATAAGTCCCGATTAAATTGGGACGACGCGGATGTGTGCCGGGATTGCAACCGTACCATTTAAGGTCACCGTGTCTTGGAAAAAATTAAGTAGATTATTTTTACCACAAAGGAGGAAAATTGTCAAGGAAAAAATCAACAGAATTCTAATAAATAAAAGTCCATATCCATCTATATGTGTTAATGTTTTTAATGAACGTTTATAATACTGTTTTCGCCTTGGTGCGAACAGAGAAAACCGCTGCCACCGCGGATGTCAGCGAAACAAAAACCGAATTTACATCGGTAGTGTTAAATTTGCGCCACCGAGCTGTATCAATTTTAGACGCTATATGGGTGGCAAATCGGGTTCTATGCATGAAATATGGGTTGGCACTTTATGCTGGCGCAGCCGGCCAACCGCTCAAGGAGGTATACAAACCTTGAAAATAAAAACTCAGGCAATCAGATAAAGAAGGACGATTCCTATCTTTGGCAATTGGTGGAAGAATTAATTTGACTTTGTTAGATTTCCCCGTAGACTAAGATTCTATCTTGGCTTTGCATTAAACTATTTGAATGGAGAGAAAAAAGATGAAAGTTTTACTCGTCCAACCTCCAAGCCCTCCTAACATAATCGGAGAAGGAATTGCTTTTCTCGCTGAACCTCTTGCCCTGGAGATAGTAGCCGCCGGCATTCCACATCATGATGTAAAGATTCTCGATATGAGAATAGAGTCAAATCTTAAACAGGAACTGGAATCTTTCCAGCCGGATGTAGTCGGAACGACAAGCTATACCCCAGGCGTTTACATGGCGCAGAAGGTTTTGCAGAATGTAAAGGCGTATAATCCAGAAATCCTCACTGTCATCGGCGGACACCACGCTACTGTCATGCCAGAAGATTTTAACCAAGAATATATCGACGCCATCGTTATTGGAGAAGGCGAGATAACTTTCAAAGAGTTGGTGGACGCTTATGAAAATAAAACAAACTTCAGCAAGGTAGATGGTATAGCTTTTCCGCAGAATGGCAATTTAACCTTTACCCAGCCCAGAGCGCCGATTGAAAATTTGGATGAAATATCTCTTCCCGCCAGGCATTTAGTGGAGAATTACCGTAAAGAATATTTTCGGCAGACATGGCGTCCTGTTGCTTCACTGATGACTTCTCGAGGCTGTCCATATAGATGCAACTTTTGTGCCCTGTGGAAAGTCGCAGGGGGTAAGTACTGGACGCGCAGCCCCGAATCTGTTGTGAACGAGATAGCTAATATCAAGGAAAGGTATATAGAGCTTACAGATGATAATGCTTTACATGATGTCCAAAGAGCAGAAAGAATCTATGAGCTAATAAAAGAACGCAGCATTCAAAAAATATATAAGTTGTTTGCCAGGTCAAACACTGTTGTTAAGCGACCAGGCATCATTGAAAAGTGGAAGGAAATCGGAATGGAGTTGATTCTCATTGGATTTGAGTCGTTTAGAGATAGCGAATTGAAAGATATGAATAAAGCGACTACAGTTGCTATTAACAATGAAGCTATTCGCATCTTGCATGAGAACGATGTGGAGATAGCATCATATTTTATAGTTAATCCTAACTACGAGAAGGAAGATTTCGATGTGCTCGCGGAATATGTAGAAAAAATGAACCTTACCCAACCTGGATTTACAGTATTAACACCTTTGCCGGGAACAGACCTTTTTTATGAGAAATCTGATGAGTTGATTACACACAACTATGAGTTATTTGATCTTATCC
>DTYX01000389.1 GCA_012961655.1 Candidatus Poribacteria bacterium | reverse complement strand
TCCGCACTACAGATGTAAAACGTGATTTTTTCTTTTCACGCATTACGCATTACGCATTACGTACCTGTTTCATTTGTGTGCCATTAAAAGTTATAGTTCATTTTTTTTAAATTTCGCCAGGGAGGATTAAATCAATGACGCGAATAATTCTAAGCATAATTTGTTTGTGTGCTGCGTTGGTAATGGTTGCTTGTGGCGGCGCTAATAAACTCGCAGCACTCATTATTTATGACACAAGGGAGCAGATTGTAGCCGCTGAACAGATTGGCGCTAAACAGACAGCAGCTAATGAACTGCGCGATGCGGAAAATTTGTTGGCGGAAGCTGAAGCGGCGTTAAATAAGGGCGATTATGATGAAGCATATCGCATCGGTACAAAAGCCTATCTGACGGTACGATATGCTGAAGCTTTGGCGGCACAGAAGAGGGCGGAATTGGACGCAAATATCGCGGAATCGGAGTTAAGAGAAGCACAGCAGTTAGAAGAGGAAGCCTTTAAAAACCGCGCCCAAGCGGAAGAGGAATTGAGTGCATTGATGGGAGGAAAGTAAAGAGAGTGACTAAAATATCTGGTGTGAGTTAGCTTTCAGTCGCATGCAGGTGATGCGTGTCGCGTATTGCGTGAGACGAAATACGAAACACGCACTACTACCTAAATGGAGAAATAATCATGAAATATAAACTCATGGTATTCTTACTCTTTTGCGCCGTAGTTTTTCTATACGGTTGTAGCGCTAAGATCGACTTGGCGGTTTTGGAATCATCTTTGTCAGAAGCTCAGTCAGCGATAACAACTGCCAGGAATGTACCAGCGGAAGGATTAGCGAATCAGCAACTTGTAAAGGCGGAACGATTGCTTGCCGATGCGCGGAGAGCCAGAGAATATGGCAACCGAAGGGAATGTTTAGAGCTTGCTTTTCAAGCAAAGATGGAAGCAAAGATCGCAGCAGCGCAGTCCCGACGGATGATGGCAGAACGTCGAATTGAAAAATTGACAGCAGAAAAAGTTAAAGCGGACCTGAGTCGGATGGCGCATCAAGTCATAGCCGCTCAGGCGAGACAAGCCATAGCGCAACGCAAAGCGGAAGTAGCTCAAAAGAACGCTGAGACCGCTCGACTCGAAGCCGTGTCCGCGCGTGCAGAAGCAGCAAGACAAATCCAAATTTCAAAGGTTGAACTTGCCATTGCCAAAGCCGAATTGGCTCTTAAATCAGCCTCCGAAGCGGAAGCGCCAACATATTCCACGAGCCTTTTTACAGATGCTCAAAAACTGGTCAGCAGTGCCAGGTCGCTATTATCCCAGGATAAATTTGACCAGGCGATAGATACCGCTATAGAAGCTGAACAGCAAGCGCACCAGGCTCGGGTAGCAGCCATAGCGAGCGCTGAGGCGATAAGGAGAAATATCCAAGCGGCGAAACAGAGGGCGTTCACCGAGGCAAAAGTAGCTCTAACGAAAGCGCAAGTGGCAGTCGAACGGGCGGACGAAGTTAATGCGTCAATGTACGCGGAGGAGTTATATCAGAAGGCACAGCAAGCATTGGCACAAGCTGATAACGCTCTGAAATCAGAACAGTATGAACGGGTCCCGGCACTGGCAGCGCAAGCGGAACTACATGCTAACAATGCTTGGGAGATAGCGGCTGTCAAGGAACAGGAGCGCAAAGCTAAAGAGGCTAAGGAGGAGTTAATTGCACGAGCGAAAGACGCCATCTTTATCGCGCGGGATACCATTATCCAAGCGGGCTCTGATTTCCCTAAATTCTTCCCGGAAAGTTTTGCCAAAGCGCAAGCGGGTATTGATGCCGCGGATAAAGCTTATAACGCCGGGAATTTCGAGCAAGCTATCACGCTAGCCAAGCAAAGCACCGCTGAGATAACAGAAGCACTTGAAAAAGCTCGCGCGGTAAGGGAAGCGGAATCCGCAATCATAAAAGCTGGGCAGGCTATAGCCAACGCAAAAACTGAACGCACGGAGCGCGGGGTTGTTATCAGATTCAGCGGCGACGTATTTGATAGCGGGAGCGTCGATGTGAACCCCAAGTATTTTCTGGATTTACAGATATTAGCGAATATTCTGAAACAATATAGCCACTACAGAGTGGCTATCGAGGGGCATACGGATAGAAGCGGCAGTTCCCAACGCAACTTGGAATTATCCCAAAAACGAGCGGAGAATATTTTCAGATATTTGGTCGATAAACAAGGAGTGTCAGAAGACAGATTAATCAAGGCCGGATACGGCGATAAGAGACCTATTTTTCCAAACCCCAAAGACCAGAGAAACCGACGCATCGATGTCGTAATCTTGACGAGGCAAAAATAGTGCGTGATATGTAAATATCTTGAAACCTTGATGAGAAAGGTTAGTGTATCTTAATCTGATACGGCATCAGCATGAATATCCTATGTCGCGGAAGTAATCCCAGGATTTTCCTCGCTTCGGTTGAGATTTGGAATTCTGAGGAAGGCAACATCGCTCTCACTAGCTTAAAATCAAATAGTCTTGAAAAGATGTCCGGCTTGGGCAGACGTATAATCTGAACTTCGGCTTCTTTTTTCAATCCCGCTCGTTCTTTGGCAATTGAAATCGCCAAGTCAAGCCCTCCGATTCTATCAACTAATCCAACTGCCTTCGCCTGACTGCCCGTCCAGACGCGCCCGCGTCCGATTTTATCCACTTCGGCGTCGGTCATGTTGCGTCCTTGGGCGACTTTATGCACAAAATCATCATACAACAATTTAATCTGTTTTTTGATAATTGCTTGCTCCTCTTTGGGGTAATCTCCATAGTCCGTGTAGAAATCAGCATACTTGCCGCGCTTGAGGATTTCTTTTTTGATTCCAATTTTATCATACAGTCCCTTTAAGCTATATTTTCCCGATATAACTCCGATGGAACCCGTAATAGTCCCTGGTTCAGCGACAATGACATCCGCCGGGGCGGCGATATAATATCCTCCGGAAGCCGCTACATCAGCCATGGAAACGATTAAGGGTTTCTGGGCTTTGGCAAGCGCAACCTCGCGCCAGATGCTGTCCGATGGTTGTATGAACCCGCCTGAGCTATCTATTCTAAGCACTATCGCTTTGACAGACGAATCTAAGCGAGCAGTTTTTATCGCTTTTGTAATGGTCTTAGCTCCCATCATTTTACTGCCGGTCAAGGGATTTTTCAAGCTCTTACCGGAAACTATCATTCCTTCCGCATAGATTAAAGCTATTTTGGGAGGAGGCTTGCGCCACTCATATTCGTATCTTTGAATTCTTTGATATTCTGTTGCTTTAAGGATAGGATATTTTCCGCCCATCAACTTTTGGGAAATTTCCTCAATTTCACCATCATAAGCCAGTTCGTCCACCAAACCTGCGTTCAGGGCTTCCGTCGCAGTATACGGGCCGTAGTCGATTTTCCCTTTAAGTTCCGCGACTGAAAATCCCCGTCCCTCGGCTATCGCATGAGTCAATTGCTCAAATAGCTCATCCAGCAAAGAATCCAAGGCTTCTCGGTGTGCTGGTGACATACTTTCACGTGTCCATGGCTCTGAAGCGGATTTGTATTTTCCGATGTGTTCCAAATCAGCGCGTACGCCCAATTTATCCAATGCTCCTTTGTAGAAAGTGGATTCTGCTCTGATACCGATTAATCGAACTTCACCTGAAGGATGCAGGACTATTTTATCGCAAGCGGATGCGACCAGGTAATTTCCAGTCCCAGATGACGAAGCATAGCAAAGTACCTTTTTCCCTGACTTCTTAAAATCTAAAATCGCATCGCGAACTTCCTGCAGCCGCCCGATGCCATAATCAGCGCCGCGGAGCTTCAGGATTGCGCCCACTATACTTTCATCAGTTTTAGCGCTTTTGAGGACGCTCTCGATTTCGCTCAGGTCGGCTTCTACAATCTTTTTCCGACGTATGTAAGTAGGGTGTGCCGCTTGGGAGAAATATAAATATCCGATTCCATCCTGATGTCTTCCGATTCCATCAAAGGTGTTATAGGTTCCAAAGCCGACCTGTCCAAAATTCAACCCAAATAGAAAATTAAAATTTTTATTCCCGTCGAGCGCGCCTCGCACAAGTAGTCCTCGGATAGGTTGAATCTCAAGAATATAGTTGAAATCAAAACCCTTTACTCCATCTTGATGTCGTGCATCAACAGAAAGCGTGAGACGACTGGTGCCAGGACGGAATGCAATGCCTAAGTCATATACCCGCGGCAATTCTTTGCCGGAAATCTTAGGACGAGATGTTTCCCTCCAGAACAGAAGTTCGCCAAACGTTAGGTTCCCACACACAGCGCCTATGGAGAAATACCTTCTATGATATCGCATGCCAATTTGCCAGAATGAAAGTTTATCGTACTCTTCATTTTCGGAAGTGAACCAACTGTATCCCGTGCCTATATACACGCTTCCCAGCCGGCTGCCGTCCGACAGAGTATACCGCCGGAAATCTATCCCATCGGGCGTAGTGGCGAATTCGGCGCTGAAGCCATTTCTCCATGCCGATAGAAAGATGGCGTCGTCTCTTGCGGATTCCCCACGATAGGTGCGTAAATAGTAGCCGTTAAATGAGCGTTCAATCCCTAAGCCTGCGGGGTTAAAGCGCGTCGCTAAAGCATCGTCGCTCACAGCGGCAGAATTCATCGGAAGAACAGTGCTGATTTTGGGGTCTTCCGCTGAATGCGAAGGATTGAAAGCGATTGGACAAAGAAGCCAGGATAAAATAATCACTACGGCTAATTTTTTATTCTTCATACGAAAATTCCCTTACTATCGTTTGTAGTAGCGCGTCAGCCTTGAACCGATTCACTTCGTTCTTGAGACAGGTTCCGGCTCAACTTCTCGTCGTTTTTCTGTCGAAAGTCTTTTTAAAACCTGTTTCATTATTTCCTGTAGTTTCTCAGGCGGCATATTCATCATAATTCGTATTAACACTTCATTAGCCATTTCCAGTTCTTGCAGCAATTCAAGATAAACCTGAAATGCTTCATCTTTGCCATTTCGCAGGCAAGGTACCGCTCTATCTGTTCAAGGCTATCATGCGAGAAACTTAGTAGCATTTCCCTTTAGCCCTTAGCCCGTTTATCTTTCAATTCTACCGCCTGTCCGATAATAGACAGCGCTGCTTTGATTTCAAACGGCTTCGCCAATAGAAAATCCACTTGACTTCTTTTAAACTCCTCATCCTCTATCTGGACGCCCCATCCTGTACATAAAACGATACTGACATTTTTATCTATCATTCGCACTACATCCGCTATTTGCCAGCCGTTCATTTTTGGCATTGCCAAGTCTACTACCAACGCATCGTGTCGTTTCTGTTTAAATAGACGAACGCCTTCTAACGCGTCTGTCGTTGTATCCACTTGATGTCCTTTCAACACCTGAGTGAATACCATCAATATGTGTTCTTCATCGTCTATCACCAAAATATTTGCTTGTCGGGCTTTCGGGATGATTTCCTCCTTTTTGTCTTCCGTCAAACTCTTTGAATAAGGCAGTTTGATGGTAAACGTCGTGCCTTCTCCCAACTGGCTTTGCACTTCTATTTCTCCGCCATGTCTTCTTATTGTACCATAAACCGTCGCCAACCCCATGCCACGTCCCACTTCTGCCCTGGTCGTGAAAAAAGGTTCAAAGACGCGTTTTTGCGCATCTTCGCTCATCCCTATGCCAGTATCCGATATGGAAAGGAAAACAAACCCCCCTAAATGCTCCCCCCTAAATGTTATGGTTCCGCCTTTCGGCATCGCCTCCACCGAATTGATTATCATATTTGTCACCATTTCCGTCAACTCTGATGCGTCGCCATCCACCAATAGATTGTCCGTCCATTCCTCTTTCATCTCTATGGAAATGCCACTGGCTTCAGCAGCAGCTTTCCATCGAAGCTTGGATATGGCAATACTTTCCTTAACAACCTGCGTTAAGTCTACAACTTCAAATTCCTTATCCTTTCTTATCCGCACAAAATCCATCATGCATTTGACCAAATCTCTCGCTTTTATCCCTGACTGTTCGATTTTTTCCAAACCGGACGCTATATCCGCTAGATTTGTCTCATCTTTCAGGAGTTCAGCATATCCCAACACGCCGGTGAGGATGTTGTTGAAATTGTGTGCTATCCCCGCTGTCATCTCTCCCAACGCTCGCAGACGTTCGGTGCGGATAAGCTGTTCCTCCATCCGTTTCTGGTCGGTGATGTCTACACCAAGGCTCATGGTACCGATGGCATTCCCCGTCGCATCCCTCAGGGTAGTATTGTTCCATTCGATAAGGCGTTCCTCTCCTGGCTTCGTTAAAATAGTAGCCTCATAGTGTGCGTGCATATTTTCCCTGACATCATTGTCGTGCATGCGACGCCTCTCTTCACGCAGTCTATCAGGAACCATGATTTCGAACCAATTTTTTCCCAACAGTTCATCTTTGCTATATCCGCTTAGTTTTTCAAAATACTTGTTGCAGAAGGTCACGTTTCCTTCCAAATCGAGTCCGATAGCAATCATCTGGACATCTTCCAGCATTGTTCGGTAGCGGCGTTCACTCTCCCTGAGCAGGGCGTCTTTCTGTTTTAGCTCGGTGATGTCGATGATTGCGCCGACTTTGCCTTGGTATACACCATCCCCGTCGAACAACGGCGCGCCAGTAAGAAGCACCGAAATCTCTGTCCCATCCTTGCGCAACAGACGACATTCATAAGTGGACGATTTTCCCTCTTTTCTCAGTAGCTCATGCGATGCAACACGCTGATAGTCATCTGGATGTACCCAGAACGTCCCCGGTTGCCCTTTCAGCTCATCTAAGGTATAGCCTATCATTTCGCAAAATTGTCGGTTGGCAAACTGTAGTTTCCCTTCGGCGTCGATGACGTTGATACCTTCGAACATAGTGTCAAGGAGCTGGGTGTTGAAATCCCGTTCTGTCCTCAGTTTCTCATATGCCTGCTTGAGCTCTGTGATATCGCGCGTCATTATCATCGCGCATTCTTTGCCGCCAATCCTTGCCACTTTCATATTAACTTCGGCTTGAATTTCCGAACCATCTTTGCAGATGCCTTCGGTTTCTATCATCAACGACCCGCACTTCAAAAGCCTTGCAGCATATTCCGGAAATTTAAAGGCAATCTCCTCTGGAACAAGAATTGATGCCTTCTGTCCAATCAATTCCTCACGGGTGTAACCTGTGCGATGACAAATATATTCATTTACATCCAAAATTTTCCCCTGCAAATCCGTTAGGATTATTCCACACGATGCCCGATTAAATATTGACCTGTATTTCTCTTTCGATTCTTCTAACGCTCCTTTTATTCTTATCCGCTCCGCGTTTTCTATTAGCCCCCATCTGCCATCCTTTTCCACTACGGCATACGGATGAGCGCTATTGATAGCGATAATATCGCTTATTTCAAAATTGCCGGTGTCATACGCGCAGATAGCAATAATCCGATTCTCAGCGACTATTCGGTTGACAACTCTTTCGCAAACGATAAAACGCTCAAAGTCAGTTCTTTTCAGCCACGAAATATCCGCGCTTATTCTCAAACCTTCGTAGCCGCCGGACAATGCTTCATTGTAGATATTCGCCCACTTCCCTGCAATGCTATCAACTTCGTCAAGGTGTTTCTCCCTCAAATAGATGTCGTCTGGCGATAAAATCATCAATTGCTTTTTATCGATATAGATATCCAAATCGGGGAGGCGTTCATCAAACAATTTGAGCGTTTCTTCAGGAGAAAAGACGGCAGTGACCCAAACACATCTCTCATTTGCTTCAAGACCCGCCGCTAAATATGGAATGAAAATTTTACGGATGTCCTCAGATGTCCGGTAGAACATCCCGATATGCGCGCCCCATGACACTGATTCGACAAAACCGTGACCGAATTTTCTTTCTATGTTCATAATAACCTCTCTATAACCTCTCTTTTGCGGCAAATTTCATGCCAAACAACGATCTCAACGATTGATTTTTTCTCGGGTTTACATCTAACGAACGATCAATGATTGAATTTTTTGTGGGGTTTACAGGTATTTGTAATATTTTTGGCATGCAATTTGCAAGCAATATTTTTCTAGGATCGATTCCTCTTTTTGAAAAAAATTCGGTCTAATATATTTTGAAATTTCCAGCGCGTTTATATCCAGCGGCTTCGGCTTCCTTGGAAGAATTGAAATATACGCGATTTTCTTCTCTAATATCTTTGGCAGTGGGTGCTTTGGGATGATGATATTTCCCTGATTTTTTATTTCCAATGACTGGTCCTGCGTAAGAAATTTGGTTGGATGTCGTTTGAGAAGAGGCGAGCATTTCTAATATATCTTCCGAATCGTTGTATTGGGTGTATGTCGTAAAGCTTTTTGTTACGATATCGTATCTGCTCAAACCCCACGGTGTTCCCAGCCAAACTTTATCGCCATCCACTGCGATGGAAAGGACGCAGTTGTGAGCTAAGCCATCTTTCATGGAATATGTCTGCCACGTTTTGGCATTTTTATCATATTTCATTACGCCTGCGTCAAACGTCCCAAACCAGATCTGCGAGGTCTGAGAATCAGCGGCTCTTTTAGCGATGCAGGTAATGCAATTTGAAGCAAGTCCGTCATCGACTGTATATGTAACCCATTCTTCGGTTTTTTTATCATATCGTGTCGCGCCTGCGTCGTTAGCGAACCAGACTGTATTGCCATCTATACAAATACTGCTGATTTCATTGCTCGGCAGTTGTCCTTTCGCTGTCGTGTATGTTGTCCATAGGTCTTTTCTCTTATTGTAACGGCTCACGCCGTGCATTGTTCCAACCCATATATCATCCTTGTCAGCATCCAGACACCAGACTTCGTTAGATACAATCGTAGCGGCATACTCTTTGGACAT
>DTYX01000388.1 GCA_012961655.1 Candidatus Poribacteria bacterium | reverse complement strand
CTACCGCTTTTATGAGTTCGTTATGTCATTCTGTTTGAGCTTTTTTTTCGCTTTCAAATGAGCCTTTTGATGTTTGGCATTATTTTGATTTATGATCGGGATATCAGTTAAGTCACGATCTTATCCTTTATTATAAACAATCCTTGTAGTTATAGAGTAATACTAAAAACGATGCCAAAGTCAGTCAGTCATTAGTCGATTTAGAACTTGATAATTTAAATTAGCCAAAAGGCTTAAACCAAAATCAAATCGTCATGACAGCCTTGGCTAAGTTGCCTGATAATCAAGCGCGTTAAGAGGTACTTGATATCGTGCCCAAAATGAGTAATAATGCGCGCGCCAAAATTCAGTATCGTTTCTACTAAAAGTGAACGAGAATTACGCGAACGGCGAGTGATAATTTATTATAGCAAACACCAGATGACTTGATACTAAAAATATTGACAAAAACCAATTATATTTGCCAGTATGGATTAAAATTTATTTCCTTAAAATCTAAACTAAAACTTGATGAGATTGCGGAAGCACATTATGATACAATTATATATTAGCAACAGTATCATATCGAACTTCAACCTATCGAAACGTGTTGAGCAATAGTCAAAAAATCGCAAAGCTGACAAATGCGATTTCACAATGGAAATTTTTTAAAAAGGCGCCATAAAAATTTTGAAACCGTAACGTAGAACCTGTGCAAAAATAGTGAAGCAAGAAAGTTATTCAATTAATGCTTTGGGTGTCAAAAGTGATTTACAAACACCTCATCCTGAATATTTGGGTTTAGGTAGAACACTTAGTTACAGGTTGAATAACTATCGTGAATTGTTTAAAGCACATATAGAAACGGAATTATTAAAAGAAATAAGGGAAAATATCAACAAAGGACGCGGCGAGTGGTAATGAACAATTTATAACACAGATAGAAAATTTAACCAAGAGACGAGTAACAGCAAGGAAAGCCGGACGAGCAAAGAAGGACAATAAAATAATAGATAATGTCCAGAATAATCAATTAATTTGGGTGCGGCTCTTTTAAATTGAAGTTTGATTTATACAAAATTATTATTTATGGTTTATTCGGTTCTCTGTAAACCCAATATTTACAAGGGTAGAACTAACACACGATAAGAATTCTGTTCAAAAATTGGAATTCAAATGAGATTAAAACTAAATTGTAGCAATTAAAAGATAAGTCATTGAATTATAAATTTAATTTCACTTTTCAATGCAGAAGGTAGAACGAAAGTCATTTCAAAAGAGCCGCACCCAATTAATTTTACTCTGATCCCAATTATTCATGATTCAAACATTTTCCAAGAAGAAACTAGGAAAATGACACTGAAAAGGAAATTTTTAGGATGTTTATTGAACTGATTTTTTGTAGTTCGCTGTATATGGGATATCGGAGTTGCCAAAAATCGAAGATCCGAAAAATGATTACTGGGTTCTCACGAGTCGATTCAGATTCAGGTTTAGTCCAAGCAGATTCATCTTCTGTAAAAGGTAAAAATATTGCCAGCAAACCCTCACGGCCAGCCAGGCAAGATAAAGGGAAACTGATTATCTACCTCTTAGAGCACAAAGCCTATTGGACGGATAAATTAATACTGCTCTTCGGAAAATCAATCCGTTACCGACAAATGCAAGAAATAACCGCAGGTACCTATGAAATCAGCAAAGCGGAAAAAAAGATGAATCGCTTGTTCTCAATTGCAACCATCGGTCTAGGGGTAGCTGGTCTCAGTTTTTTCTATTCCTCCTTTTTCTGGCTTCTGTTAGTGATTCAAATTTATCTTGCGATCCCTTTTTATCAAAAGGCTCTCACCACAGTATTCAAAAAGCATCGAATATCATCCTATACTCTTGATGCTTTCTTAATCAGTGGTATTTTGTTTGGCGGTTATTTACGTGTGGGAGCCATTGGGGCTTGGGCGGCAATACTCGGCATGAAATTACTGCAACAAAGCGAAAATAATACGAAACAAAACTTGACCAATCTGTTTGGCGAACAACCGCGCTCGGTTTGGGTGTTAGTTGAAGGCGTTGAAATCGAAATTCCCTTTGAAAAATTACAGCCTGGTAATGTGATCGTGGTGAGTGCAGGGCAGACTATCCCAGTGGATGGCATCATTACATCCGGTTTTGCATCCATCGATCAGCATAAACTGACGGGTGAATCCCAACCGGCCGAAAAAGGAAGTGGCGCAACCGTTTTAGCAGCAACGGTTGTCCTGGCGGGCCGCATCCATATTAAAACTGAGAAAACTGGGCAGGAAACCGTTGCCATGCAAATCGGTAAGATGCTGACCCAAACCTCCCATTTTAAAAATTCGATCCAATCACGGGGTGAAGTGATCGCTGACAACTTCGTCTTACCCACGATAGGAGTAAGTTCTTTAGGGTTTCTTTTCTTAGGATATAGTAGTGGGCTGGCAGTTCTGAACAACATGTTTGGTTATAAAATGCGCATATTTGCCCCAGCCAGTATGCTCAGCTTTCTTAACGTTTCTTCTCAACAAGGAATATTGATCAAAGATGGTCGTTCCCTCGAACTTCTCAATAAGGTCGATACGATTATTTTTGATAAAACGGGCACTTTGACGATGGATCAACCTTTTGTTAGTAATGTATACAGTGATCTGGGGTTCTGTGAAGATGAAATTTTAAGCTATGCCGCATCTGCAGAATATAAACAATCTCATCCCATTGCTAAAGCAATTGTCACTGCTGCGAATCAACGTCAGTTAGAATGGTTCAAAATCGAAGATGCCCACTATAAAATTGGCTACGGAATCCAAGTTCATTTATCGGATAGGATTGTTCGGGTGGGGAGCCATAATTTTATGAGTCAAGAAGGCATCGTTATTCCCGTTGAAATGCAAAAACGAGAGCAAAACAGTCACCAACAAGGTCACTCGTTGGTGATGGTCGCATTCGACGAATTGTTAGTCGGAGCGATTGAACTCGAAGCCACCATTCGCTCCGAAGTCAAACAGGTCATTGATGATTTGCGGCAGCGTAATATGTCTATCTATATTATCTCAGGGGATCATGAACAACCCACCAAAAAGCTGGCTCAATCGTTGGGAATTGAAAACTACTTTGCCAATACCTTACCCGAAAATAAGGCTCAATTGGTGGAACAACTGCAAGAAGAAGGACATGCGGTTTGCTTCATTGGCGACGGCATCAACGACTCTATCGCACTCAAAAAGGCGAATGTTTCGGTGTCTTTGTGTGGAGCGACCACCGCAGCTACCGATACCGCCCAAGTGGTCTTTATGGATGGGAGCTTGAAGCAATTGGGAGAACTGTTCCGCATTGCAAAAGAGTTTGAATCGAATATGAAAAACAATTTCCTCATATCTACTATTCCCAGCATACTTTGTCTGGGTGGGATCGTTGTTTTCCATTGGGGGGTTGTGATGGGAATCTTGATCAGCCAAACCGTTTTATTCATGGGCCTAGGCAACGCAATGCTGCCGCAACTCAAACTATTTACGGATAAACCAAAATCAAAATAATAAATCGTTCCCACGCAGAGCATGGGAACGATATCAAATTGGAAGGATAGACATGACGACACCAGAAAACCACCTCGATGCGCAAGATATGATGGCTCAAGCGCAAACTGAAATCGGTTTGACCGATTGGGGCGGGGACGATTTTCGCGAGGGCTTGGATGCCTTGCTGCATTTCTGTCAAGAACAGGCAGGTTTGAGTCAACGAGGACAACAGCATCTGGTCAATGCCTGCGTCCATCATCTCTCAAACCGCTTGCGCATCGAAGACCTCGTGACCCGGCATCCAGAAATCCTGGAAGAAAAGGTCTTGCAGCCCATGTTCCTGGTGACCTTTCCCCGTTCCGGCTCCACGCTTCTCCATCGCCTACTTTCACAGGATCCGGGCATTCGTGCGCCTCTGTATGGGGAAATGTGGCAACCTGCTCCGCAAGTCAGTCAGGAAGTGGGTAAATCGGAGCGAGAAATCCGGATGAAACAGGCTGATGAGTTCTTCTGGGAACCTCTGGATGCCATGTTTCCGGAAGGCTCTCCAGCCAGAGCCAGCATTCCCTGCGCATTCGATGCAGGGGAGTGTTACGTGCTGTTTGAAAATTCGTTCACCTGTTTCAATTATACTTTCGACTACCACATTCCCGGTTACCTAGACTGGTTGAGCCAACTGGACTTCCGCCCTGTTTATGCTTACTTCAAAAAGCAATTGCAGGTATTGCAATGGCAAGCACCCGGACAGCCCTGGTGCATGAAATCCGCAGACCATCTGCTGGGTATAGAAGGGTTGTTGTCGATCTTTCCAGATGCCAACCTCGTTGCGCTTCACCGAGATCCGATGGAAATGGTGCCGTCCTTGGGTAATCTACAGGGCTGCTATCTTGACCTGTGGCGAGAACAGCCGATGGACCCCAAGGTTCTGGGTCACTATTGCTTGGAAAGATATCGGCGGATCGCCAGTCAGGCCGCCACGCTACAAGACCGTGTCGATCCCCGGCAATACTATGCGATGGATTACAAGCAACTGACTGCCAACCCAGTCGAGGAAGTGAAACACCTGATGGAATACTTCGACTATCCTATGCATCCGCAGTTCGCAACCCGTCTAGAGCATTGGTTGGACGCGAATCCCAAACCAAAAAATCGTTACAGCCTAGACACCTACGGATTGGGTAAATCCGAGGTAACAGAATCCTTGGCCACCTATGTGTACAATTTGCGTCCTGTTGATAACACACCAGTATGAAGGAGTAATCGATGAAAGAATTAGATATTGAACAATTTATTGAAGACGGCTACCTCTTGATTCGCCAAGATGAACTGCGCGACTATTCCTCCGTAGAAAGTGCCGAGCACTTTGTCAGCAACATTATCGACTTAAGGAGGGAGATGAAGAAATTCTTCGAACGTCCTCTAGAAGAAAAAGCGTTGTTTAAGATTGGCCATGATCTTGATTCGGAGACGAAATGTTATTACGCGGGCTGGTGGGAGAAATCTCCCTACCTTGAGAGCCGCTTTGGAATCGATTATCCCTTAGAGTACTATGTTTCCAGAAACTTCTACGGTTCTACGGCAGAGGATATCTGTTACCCCAGCAACGAGGGCGAGGAAGTTCGGCAGATTGCCGCTTCGTTGCCGAGTCAGCAAACGTTCTCTTTTGCTCGTTTTCTGAATGAGTATTTTATCATACCGATTCTTCGAGAGTATTCTCGGGAGTGTGGCCTTCAGCGGCCAGAGCCGTCCTTACAGATTCAGACTACTTATTACGAGGTGCAGTCGTTGTTGAAGAAACATCAGGACAGAAGCTTTCTGGAAGGCATTGTCGGTCCGGCAAGCGGTATCGCCATTTTCCCTGGCGGAGGTGCTGAGAAGATGGATGCCAGTTTGGAGGCAGGGGAGGTGATTCTCTACACAGGCAAACAGTTCCAGAAGCATTTTCAAAGAGCACCGAGGGTTCCCCCTCCCCTTCCACATGCTGTCGAGGCAGAAAGCGGGCGAATGAGCCTTCTTTTTGCAGGCTGGATGCCGAGCCTCGAATGAGGATAACCAAATAATGAGCGAGAATAAGGAGAATGGAATAATGAACGAGCAGGAAGAAGAAACCTCTATCCGTAGTATGAAATCGATTGGCTGGTTACTCGACCACCATAAAACCAAGGAGAGTGATCGGCAGAAAATGATTGCCGATCTCACGCTGAATCCCGGAGATCATATCCTTGACCTCGGGTGTGGCCCAGGCTTGTGGACTGAGTCTTTCATGAAAGAGGTCGCGCCAGAAGGCAGAGTGACCGGCATCGACATCGACCCGGACTACATTCAGTACGCGAAGACATATAACCATACCAGCCAATACAGCGACAAGATCACCTTTGAAGTCGGCAATTTTCATGAGATTCCGTACCCGAATCATACATTCGACATGGTGTTCTGCGGGAATTTTTTTCAGTTTGTGGAAGAGCCGGAAAAATTGCTGGAAGAGATCAAGCGGGTCACGAAAAAAGGGGGCCGCATCTCTGAGAAGAGCTTCGACGGTTCGGCACTGATCTTTCATCCAATGGACTCGGTATTGATTCATCGTGTGCTCACTGCGACTGCTCACAGTCTTGCTGAAAACCCAGTCTGTCCGCCGTTCAACTGTTACTTCGACAACTACATCGGTCGGAAGAATCGCGGATTTTTCAGGAAATCAGGGCTGGCGGACATCACCACCTGTGCTTACGCCATCCAGAAGTACTTCCCGCTTTCCGAACCAGAGAGAAGATACATTGAGAATAATGCCCGCTGGTACCTAGATATTGCTAGAGATTTTTTGACGGAAGAAGACATCACCGCATGGACCGACTGCTTCGACCAAAATTCCGACAGATACATCATGGATTCTGAGGATTTCTACTACTGCATGGTCGAAATCATGAGCATTGGTACCCATGAATAACATCCCCCCCTCCATGAAAGGAAATTAATTTTTATGATAAAAACAGATATACCAACTGCTCCTCCCCGTCCCGTCGTCAACCTACACTCGTTCGATCCGATTCCTGATGCAGGCATCCGGCGTGCTACGGAATTGATGGAGAAAGGCCTTCTCTACAGGTACAGTTGCTCCGAACCAGAGGACTCTGAAGTGGCTCTTCTCGAAAAGGAATTCGCCAAATACGTGGGAGCACGTTTCGCGATCACTGTGAATTCCTGCGGCAGCGCCTTGTATCTCTCTCTTCTGTGTCTGGGAGTGAAGCCTGGAGACAAGGTACTTTCTTCCGCTTTCACCTACACCGCCGTCCCGAGTGCCATCGTCCACGCCGGAGCCAAGCCTGTGCTAGTAGAGTGTACCCGTGACTATTGCATCGACACTGAAGATCTACGAGAGAAGATCACCGCCGAAACCAAGGTATTGCTCATTTCTCACATGCGAGGTCACGTGTCCGAGATGGACGAAGTCGTCAATATCTGTGAAGAAAAGGGGGTAAAGCTAGTGGAAGACTGCGCACACAGCCACTGTGTGACTTACAACGGCACCCACACAGGACTCTTTGGGTCGGCCGGATGCTTCAGCACGCAATCGCACAAGATGATGAATTCTGGAGAAGGCGGCTTCCTGATCACGAATGACGAGGAAATCATCGCCAAGATGATCCTCTACACGGGGTCGCAGGAGACGTTCTGGCGGAAACATTTCCTCGGCAGTCAGTCGTTGGAGGATCTCTTATCGAAATACCAGGAGCTTATTCCGAACTTGAGCATGAGGATGTCGAACGCCGCCGCCGCCATGTTGAGGTCACAGATTCCCCTGATGGAAGGCTGGGCGACAACCTATAGCAGAAATTACAACGCCCTGGTCGATATCCTCTCTGAATCGGAGTACATCGAGCTTCCCACGCCGAACCCGAAGGTCCGCCGGGCGCCAAATACGATCCAGTTCAACCTGCTAGGAATGGATATGGCGAAAGTAGATGCCTTCTTGAAGTACCTGAGTCCTTACGGGATCAACATCAAGATGTTCGGTGCCAAGGGCAATCCACGGTTATTCAAGAGCTGGAAATACATCAACGGCATCGAGAACGTCCACTTGCCCCGCACCGAAAGCCTTCTGCTCTATGCCTGCGATCTCCCGTTACCTCTGTCTCTTACACAAGAGAGTATCGAGCTACTTGGCGAAAAGATCCTTGAGACCCTTAAGAGAGTGATGGATTAATCCCCTTATATGGAACTCAGAGATATGGAACTCAAAAGTAAGGAATCAAAGGTAGCGCTAGTCACCGCGTCCAGCGCCGAAATTGGACGGGCCATTGTATTGATGTTGTCGGCCAAGGGGTACAATATCGGGGCTCAATATTTCAGCAACCACAACGCCGCACGTGAACTGAAGGAACAGGCAGAGAAAAACGGTGTCCAGGTGAAGTTGCTGCCCTACGACCTCATGAACGAGGCAGGAGCGCAGTTGCTCGTCAAGGAAACCATCAACGCTTTCGGCAGACTGGACATACTCGTCAACACGATCGGTCCATCTGTCTACCAGGATATCCTAGAGGTCACTCCTGCGGATTGGAAACAAATGATTGACATCAATCTGAATTCCGTTTTCAACGTGATCTACCATGCCAAAGTTCACTTGATCCGTAGCAAAGGGCACATTGTCACGTTTGGATATGCAGGTGTCGAGCTGCTCAAAGCGCGGAACTCATTGACCGCGTACTGTGCGGCAAAGGCCGGTCTGGTCATCTTGACCCGGACGTTGGCCGCCGAACTCGGTCGGCACGGTGTCCGAGTCAATGCTGTCTGCCCTGGTTGGATCGACGACACCCCACACACAGAAACACGTATGCAGGAGATTTTGCAGGATATCCCGTTCGGCAGGATGGGGACGGTCAGTGAAGTCGCCGAGGTAGTTGCCTGGCTCGTTGATGGAAGCCCGGCGTATGTGACCGGAGCAATGATTCCCGTGGCGGGTGGTTCGGAATATTGACGCGGAGTTTTCAGTATTCTTGTCTCCCGGAAACTCACGATAAAGGCGTTAATTCAGCCAAAATCAACCTTTCAAATATTTTTTGGTGATACGAATTCCTGACTTCTCGTACCCCAATCCACAACTAAAAGGGGTTATGTGTCCCCGAAAACCTGACAGATTATTATGACCTGTCAGGTTTTTATAATCCCGTAAACTTATGGATTGGCGTACTAGGAATCCATACCTATTTTGTTTAAATATTTAAATGTTTTCTAACAAGGCAAATTCACTCGGACGCACAAAAGCTACGTCAATTTATTTCGCTAAAAAATTCTGGTAAATTCTGGGGACACAATACTTAATTGAGTGCGCTGTTTTTTTCTGTTGCAGCTGCCTTGACACAAAGGAAAAAGCCGTCACCGGCTTTTGAAGATCGTGTTCCGGGCAAAAACGGCTAACAAGGCACTTCTGAAAAAGGACGTTACCCTTTTTTGATAGCCTGTCTGGTAATTCGAATCAAGGGGTCAGAGTAGTTGATTTCGAAATAGTAAAAAGTCCTAACCAATCCTTGCAGCCTTTGCCTCAAGCCGCGCGGCTGAAGAGAAGTGTTATGCAAAATCAAAGTGATGGAAAATTATGTCTAATAGACATTATCGGAAATAAGAACTCATGAAAAAATAGGAAGCAAATTTTCTGGTTTGGCGGATGAACGAGATTTATTTCTGAAATTATGCAATCCACAAGCAATTTCCATAACAATATCATTAAATTCCTCTTTCGTATTTCTAAAAACATTCTTAACAAGAAGGCACATTTTTATACCAGAAATGACCGGTTCTACAACCACACGAGTACTATAAATGATTGAATTAAGAGTTTTGTCTCCTGCTGTTAGTTCTCCCCCTTTTGGTTTCTTTTTGGGTTGATAGGTAATGGTTCCTTCTGGTTCATACCCTTGGAAACCACTGTCTTTGTAAATATTGCTATTAGGAGGAAAACTTATATCTATCTTCATCAAGAATTTTTTGTTCATGTTTTTTGCCTTCAACGGTTTGACTTAAATATTCTATGTTACCGCTAGTTACCTCAACCACAATATCGTTTTTGACAGTATGAGCTTTTTTTTTGCCACTGTCGTGTTTGTTCGGTTGCTAGGACGTTGTATTCTTCTCTCGGTACCGTCTATCGCAAACTCTTGAGTTGAAGAATTTGATAAAACTTCTTGGAAATGTTCAGGACACCGTTTTGGCAAATAGCCGTCGGATTGAAGAGCTTCCTTTAAAACCGCTGTCAATCGCAGAATCCATTCATTTGCTTGACTTTGACTAAGCCCAAATAGAAAGCCTATGACTTCTTGTAAAGGATAATTTTTAAAATAGAACAATATAAAGAATAGCTTGTCTTCCATCAAAGAAAGGCAAGCTTTACGTCCACCACCAGGTTTCCTGGAACAAAGCTCTTTTTTTTTTTTTCTTCAACATCACGATGGTATGCCGCTTCAAAATCTCTCAGTAATTGTTCAAATTCATCTTCATCAATACCCGTTAACGCTCTAAACGTTTCTGGTTTCTCTAATGCTTCTAAATAAGTTATCATAATTATCCCTCAAAGTTAAACAAGAATATAACAGTTTACTATTTTTCATTATAGTTTTTATTTCCGATAATGTCTATTGATGGGCAATGGCAATTGCTCGATGCCACTTGGGGTGCCGGTTATTTGGATGACAAGAAAAAGCGTTTTGTGCGTCAATTTCAAGCACATTATTTTTT
>DTYX01000387.1 GCA_012961655.1 Candidatus Poribacteria bacterium | reverse complement strand
TTAGAGGAAGATGATACCTGGTTGCGGTTCTACACGAAGAACGGGGAATTAGTGCCGACTTTTGGGGAATTTGAGCAGAAGCGAGCCGAGCAAGAACGTCAAAGGGCTGAACAGGAACACCAGAGGGCTGAACAGGAGCGCCAGAGGGCTGAACAGGAGCGTCAGCGAGCTGAGCGTGCTGAAGCTGAATTAGCTCGTTTGCGGGAAAGATTGCGTGAGCAAGATACGAAACTTACATGAAAGAAGGAACAGCCATGTCTGAAACTATTGCGCGCGAAGTCGCAAAGGAGATTAAGACACAGGAAATTATCCGTTTTCGATTAGCTGAAATCCCTGAGTCGTTTCAATGGATTTCCATTTTGCCTCGAACTTCTTGAAGCCTGCCTTCATCCTGACAATATTAAACAGATAATTGAGGAATGGAAGGAGACGGCGAATGTTTATGCGGATTCGGAGTGTCTTGATGACATTGTAGAAGCAGAGGCGGAATTAGCGCAAATTAACCAGGAATAAGGACAACATTGTCTTACAGTATGCTTACGAAATATAATCGGTAGGAGGAAATTTATGATTGACAAAGAACTCTTAGAAATTTTAGCATGTCCAAAATGTAAAGCTGATATCGAATATGACGAGGCAAACCAGAAACTCAAATGTCTGAATCCCGATTGTGGGCTAATATATCCGATTCGTGACGGCATTCCTGTGATGTTGATTGATGAAGCTGAAGTTCCCCCAAAGAATCAAAAGTAGGAGCTTAGTTCAGAAACATCGTAAAACGTAAAAATTACGTATTACGCATTACGTATTACGTTTTATGTTTCTACGGAGAGCCAAATCTTGAAAATCTTGTTCCTCGGTCTCAGATTTCCATATCCGCCCCACAGAGGTGATAAAATCAGAAGCTATAATTTTATCAAACATCTTGCCGCAAAGCACTCTCTAATTGCAGTTTTTTTTTCAGAATCGGATGGTGAGATAGATGTTGTCAAACATATAAAACCGTATTGTGAATTGGTAAAGCTTGTGCCATTTCATAAAAATATAGCCCGCTTAAATTCAATGCTCCATTTATTTTCCCAAAAGCCCCTTCAAATTTGGTATTGGTATTCTCATCAGATGCAAAGAACTATTGATGAGCTAGTTGACAAGTATGACTTTGATATTATCCATGTCCAATTTTTTCGGATGGCTCGATATGTGACGAAATTTACACAATATCACAAAGTGTTAGATTTGGGCGATGCAATGTCTCTGAATTTACATCGTCGAGCGACACTGGAAAAAAGCATGGCATGGCCGATGGTGAAGTTAGAGGAATTGCGCGTCAGAAGATATGAAACGGAGATACTAAAAGATTTTGATATGGGGACAATGGTGTCTGCCTTCGACCGCGATTATCTTCTATCTTTGGATGATAGTTTAAATCTTGAAGTCGTCCCGATGGGAGTGGATTTGGAGTATTTTCAACCCAGCGATGTCCAATATCGACCTCAGTTGCTTTTCACCGGCACGATGAACTATTTCCCAAATTACGATGCCGTATGGTATTTTTATCACAAAATCTTTCCCTATATCAAGCAAGCACGCCCTGATGTCACTTTCTATGTTGTCGGAAATGACCCGCTGCCAAAGCTGAAGCGACTGGAATCCAATCGAGATATCGTTGTTACTGGACACGTTCCAGAGATTCGTCCATATTTTGCCCAATCCGTAGTGTTTGTCTCACCTCTGCGCGGCGGTTCTGGAATTCAGGTTAAAAATCTGGAAGCGATGGCGATGGGCGTTCCAGTGGTTACCACTTCAGTCGGCGCCGCCGGAATAGAAGCTACAATAGGACATGATTTAATTGTCGCCGACGAACCGAAAGAATTTGCCGCTAAGGTCATTCAATTGCTTGATGACCCAAATCTGCGCCAGCAAATTGGACAAAATGGAAGACGTCTCGTTGAGGAGAAGTATAATTGGCCGGATGTAGTGAGCCGTCTTGATAGAATCTATGAGCAAATAGGATGCGTGAAGAGTGAATATGAGTTCTCTTGAAATCAAATTAGTCAATCGAAGAGATTC
>DTYX01000386.1 GCA_012961655.1 Candidatus Poribacteria bacterium | reverse complement strand
TCTATTTATGTCTATGTAGAAAGGAACGGTAAAGGTGATACTGCGGTGGATTCTTCGGGAAATGGCCATGACGGGGAAATCTCCGGCGCTAAATGGGTGGATGGCAAATTTGGCAAGGCTTTGGAATTCGCCGGCGCGCAGTTTGTCACTGTGCCGGACGCGCCTGACCTTCAGATAGGAGACCAATTGACGATGCAAGCGTGGTTTTTTGCCAAAGACATCGGCGATTGGCGTCAAATTATCGCTAAAAGTAACGAATACTTGCTGCGGATAGACCCACCGCAGGAAGGAAATAAGATGTCCGCTTTCGTCAAACCTGGAGGAAATTGGGAACCGCGAGCCAGCGCATTTGTCCCGAAGAAGGAAACCTGGATTCACTTCGCCGCAGTTTACGACAGTAACTCTAAAGGAAGTGAACTTAAAGTGTACGTCGATGGAGTATCCAGCGGACAAAGTTCGCGTCCAGGGAAAATTGCGAAGACTGTCAACCCCGTAGAATTCGGCAGATGGGGCGGTGGCTCATATTTCGTCGGCATTATTGACGAAGTCGCCATATTCAATGCGGCGCTAGATGAAGGCGATATAAGCAGTACAATGAAAAGCGGGCTAGCTAAATTGCTTAGCGGCGCTGCTGTAAACAAAAAAGGGAAATTAACAACGACATGGGGAAGCATCAAGTTTGAATAGCTGTGTATCTTCTGTTCGATTTGTTCCTTGGTTTACTTCGTAAACTATCCCTGCCGTCGGTGGTCTACTGGCTACCGACCAGGCAAAAGTTATGTCTTACAAACCGATAAGTTCTTTCTGAAAATTCAAAAATGCAAACTCTTGGACGTCTTCTTTTCCGCCTCAGAAGTTTTACACCAATTCCGCTGATAATCCTGTTAATCATCTTCGCGCATCCGTCGCGACTTTCATTCAGCGTCGGATTCATAGTCGTTATCCTTGGCGAGTTGTTAAGAATTTGGGCTGTCGGTTATGCAGGTGCGGCTACGAGAACACGCTCAATGGGCGCAGCGCGACAACTGGTGACTACTGGGCCGTATGCTTATGTTCGGAATCCGCTTTATCTGGGGAATTTTTTTCTCAGCCTTGGCGTCTGCATCATCTCAGGCGTTTACTGGATGATTCCGATTTTTCTACTTGGTTATATATTTCAATATCTGCCCATCATCCTCTCTGAAGAAGCTCACCTATGCCAGGAGTGCGGTAAAATCTATGGTGAATACTATGTGAACGTTCCACGACTTATCCCCCAAATTCACCCTTATGCTAATCGTTCTGAACACGATTTTTCCTTGCGCCGCGCGATTAAAAGCGAAAAGCGCACTTTCATAGCAATCGTTTCGGTGATTGCCTTTGTTATTAGTAAAACATTATGGAGGTAACAGTATGCGGAATCCCTCAGAAGGTATTACCCGACAACTTAAAGATTTTGCGCGGGGTTGTTTCTTTAAGATATTCAATTCCTATTCTAAGGTGTGGAATTTTCACGCCATGCGCGAAAAAACAGCAATGCGAGCCATTCTCACTGGCGTTGAGGATGAAGCGACGTTTGACGCCAAAGGCGAGGAATTTGTCGAGCAAATTCGATGCTACATAAAAAAGGATGATGTCGTGCTTGATGTTGGATGCGGTATTGGACGGATAGAGAAATTTCTTGCCCCGCTTTGTCGGGAAATTTATGCTGTCGATATCTCCAGTAAGATGCTCAAAATTGCTCGAAAAAGGCTGAAAGATTATGCGAATATCCGTTTCATTAAAAATGATGGGCGTTCATTAAGCTTTCTGCCGGACGAGAGCATTGATTTTGCTGTCTCAACGCTTGTATTTCAGCATATAGAGAAGGAGGACACGGTCTGTTATCTCGCAGATATTTATCGAGTATTGAAAAATAACGGCAGCGTATATCTCCAATTTCCCAATATTCTGCATTCCGAAAATTGTTTTTTCTTTTTGAATTACAGTTTGGAGAATCGAACATATTCGCCCGCTAAGATGAGATTCTACACGCCGGATGAAGTTAGATGCATCATGGAGGGAATTGGATTTCAGATTGTCGCCCTAGATGCCGCAAGACACATTTTTGTCTATGCGCAAAAAAGGAGGATTTAGCTATCTATTAGAGGAGGTCTTTATGATAAGTATTAATAAAATCGAACCAACGCTGTTTTTCATCGAGGAGAAATCCCCCCTTTGGGAGGTGGGGGAGATTTTACAGGCGGTGGATATATCCATCGAAAACACAGAAGGGACTGTAGAAGCCAACATGGAGGTTAAGTTTGATTCAACAGAGAGGCATATAGTTCTCGGTAGGGTGGAGAAGGGCGAGGATGTACACCGAGTTTACGTCCCTGACGTTCGTGAACCAGCGCGAGCGGAATTCACGCTTAAAGCTGATGGCAAGGTCCAGGATAGGCGAAAGATGGACTGGAAGCCGCGGAAGCACTGGAAAATTTACATGCTTCCGATTGCGCATCATGATTTCGGTTACACCCAGACAATCGAAGAGGTGTTGCTTAGATACGACGGTTTCTATGATGACATCCTGCGCTTCTGCGAGGAGACGGATGATTGGCCCTTCGAGTCGAAGTTCAGATATATGGTAGAAGAAGCTTGGTCGATACAGCATTTTATTGAAAATCGTCCGGAGGAAGTAGTTCAAAAGCTGGCAAAATACGTAAGAGAAGGTAGAATTGAAATTCCCGCGTTATTCGGCAATGAGATAAGCGCGCTGTGTAGCCACGAAGAGTTAATCCGTTTGATGTATCCGTCGTTTCGATTGAAACGGAAATACGGCATCCTGATTCGCACCGCCTCCATTACCGACATACCAGGCTTGAGTTGGGGCTTGCCGACGGTATTGGCTGGCGCATGCGTTAAGTATTTCTTCGCCGGTTTGCCGACTTATTTTGAGTGGGGAAGAAACGATATACACACATTTTGGGACGAAGCCGCGGTGTTGCGGGAACACGGCAGACCTGACGCCTTTCTCTGGCAAGGCCCCGACGGCGCAACGGTGTTGGTGTACTACCAGGGAAGCTACGGCTGCTGGAGCCCGTCGTCTTATCAAGATGCCCTTGACGAACTTCCGGGCATGCTTGCGTCGATGGAGGAGAGCGGATGCCCGTTCTCCGTTATGCGTTACGGCGGTTACGGTTGTGGCGATAACACGCCGCCGGATATACGCGTGAGCTATATAGCGCGGGAGTGGAACAGCAGATGGGCTTATCCTAAACTTATCGTGGCGACAAACTTCATGTTCTTTGAAAATCTTGAAAAGGAATGCTCAGACCTCCGCGTATTCAGAGGCGAACTGCCGCATACAGATTACGTAGTCGGAGCGATTTCTACCGCCAAAGAAACGGGGATAAATCGCATCACTCATGACAAACTGCACACCGCCGAAAAATTAGCCGCCATTGCTTCTCTGGTCAGCGATTATCCATATCCGGCCGAAAGAATCCGCGAAGCTTATGATAATCTCCTGCTTTACGATGAACATACCTGGGGGATGGCGCATCAAATCGGCGAAGTGCAAGACTGGAACTGGAACGATAAAAGTCGTTGCGCATACAAAGCGGCAGGGCTGACACAATCAATTTTGAACTCGTGCCCCGGTAGGATTGCCGGTGAGATTGAACTTGAAGAAGAAGGCGTTCACATCGTCGTCTTTAACTCACTTTCATTTCAAAGAACGGATGTAGTGGATATACAGGATTTCTTCGGAGAAGAGCCGTTTGCGCTCATTGACGAGGATACAGGGGAAGAGATACCATATCAGATTGTCGAGCTTGATAGCCCGCAAGCGCCTGTGCCTTATGCCGCTGGCCGATACGCCAGAGGACAGTTCAACCGACCGGAGCTTTTTGAACTCGTTTTCGTCGCTGAAGATGTCCCTCCTTTGGGATACAAGACTTATCGCCTTGTGCCAAAAGAAGAGGGATATACAGACACCCTACGTAGCAGTATTGTTGTAAATCCCCCCTCAATCCCCTCTTTGGAAAAGGGGGGAAGGGGGGATTTGGAAAACTGTTTCTTCAAGGTAACTCTGAATCCGCAGACTGGCACGATAGAAAGCATCTACGACAAGGAATTAAAGAGGGAGATTGTAGACAGGGAAGCCCCGCACCAGTTAAATCAGTTCATAGCCCGGTGGGTAATAAGCGGGGAGGAAGTTAGCCCTTCGAGCTCGAACATTCGGAAGGGACAAGACGGACCTATCTATGGCAGCCTGATAGTGACGGGTGATGGCGCAGGTTGTCCACAGAGGACGCAGGAGATTGTGCTTTATGACAAGATAAAGCGGATTGATATCCGAAACCGTCTTTTGAAGGATTCCACGCCGGCGATGGAAATCTATTTTGCTTTCCCATTCCTGATGGAAAATCCTCGCTTCCGATTCGAGGGTTCCAACTCCGTAATTGAGCCTTTAGTTGACCAATTTCCCGGCTCAAACTCCGATTACTATACGATGCAGCACTGGGCAGACGTCTCCGATGGCGAAATAGGCGTTACCTTTTCGAGCATCGAAGCGCATCTCGTCGAATTCGGCGGCTTATGGCCCGGTTACGTCTCGCAGGCGCATCACGGTTTTACGCCGCCCTATTTTGAACATGAGTTTCTAAAACCGGGTGAACTGACAAAGGGTTACATCTATTCGTATGTTATAGACAGCAACTTCCGCACCAACTTCCAACCGACTCAGCAAGGTGACATGCTCTTCCGCTATTCAATCACCACGCATCGGGGAGATTGGAAAGAAGGAATACCGCGCGACTTTGGCTGGGCAATCTCAAATCCGCTCATTCCGGTTCGCGTTGATGGCAAGCAAGCAGGAACGATGCCAAAATCCATCAGTTTCTGTCAGGTGGATAAACCGAATGTCCTGCTATTGACTCTGAAAAAGGCAGAAGATGAAGATGGCATCATCATTCGACTCATCGAGACTGAGGGCGAAGATACCAGTGTTACTGTGACGCTGCCTCTTCTCACCATCGAGAAGGCATACCAGACAAACGTAGTAGAGGAGAACGAGAGAATACTTCCCTCGCGGGAACACGCTGTAACAGTTCCAGTAAAAGCCTTCGGCATCACAACGATTCGGATTAGGTGAACCACCAAATCTGCGGCTCTATACATTCAAGTAGATGCGTAAATTAAGCTCATCGGCTAATCAGCGCCGCCCAATGGCCTGTCCCAGGTGGCGAGAGTGTCACTGTATCTCCGCCTGTTAGTGTCTCTTCCTTTGCCCATCTGTTTTCCCCAATGTCAAGCCACCTTGCTTTTAGACTGCCTTGAACCGCTCTCAGGTCGATGTCGACTGGGTCGCCATTCGGAAAGTAGACAGCGTATTCTTTGCCCGGATTCGCAGTGGCGTAGGCGCTGTTTTCCTTGCGATTAGATAGGAGGTCATTGTGCGGCTCACAGGTGAAGATGTCCATGCTGTCTGTGAGCATCCGCATGCTTTTAATGTGGGCCTGGGCATTTTCATTCAGTCCCTGACCGGAATCGGGGCGATGGAACCGGCTGGACGCCATACCACCGAAGATGTTCCGCCAGAAGCGTTCTAGCCCATCCTGGGTGTCGCCAAAGCGTCCCTGGTCAGAACCGTATATTTTGACGTTATTGATGGGGCGGATGGGTGATAGGCTGGCGCGAAATTTCTGGGCGTTGTTCCAATGAGTTTCACCCTTCTGATGATTGTTCTGCGAGATGTCGCAGAAAGAGTAGATTTCCGGGTGGTCAAGGGTTGCTTTGTGTTGAGGATGGAATATCTCCCAGGCATCCCACATCTCGGTGGTTTCGACAGCGGTTCCTGCCTCTGCCGCCTTCCTTTTGATATAGGTCGCCCAGTATTCTCCCCAAGCTGGCGTGACACTCGTTTCGTTGTCCATGCAGTAGAGAACATGACCGTATTTGAGAGAATAGGATAAAATTTTATCGACAAATTTCTGCTGATATTTGAGGACTATCTGCTGATTGTTCTCCTTCGGCACTGACCAGAAGAAGTTGTTTTCGGTTCTGACCGGGTGGCTGTCGACAACTTCGGGAAGCCCCGTCTCTTCAACGGAGTAAGCGCTGTTGTTCTTCGGGTTGAAGGGATTGACCTCCCAGTTGTCGCGATAGTAGTCGAAGGTCGCCCAGATTTCAATCTGAACTATGATGTCGCGTTCGGCGGTCAGTTCGAGAAAGGCGCTGAAACGCCGCCAGAATTCCTCATTCCACTGTTCTAAGTCGTAAAGTTCTCCCATCCCTTCACTTCGTTCGAGGGCATGCTTTTTGAATTGCCAGACGTTGCCTTCATCGCGGCAACTCATGGTGCAGCGGACGTAGTTGCCGCCCACGGATTTCAGCAAATCGAGGTGTTCTTTGAGATTCGGGATTTGAAATAGATTGTCCTCAACTGACCCACCAAGCAAGAGGAGAGGTCTGCCTTTGTACTGCCAATAGCGAGGATTGTCTTGATAGATTTGAATTCTGTCGTTAGCCATTTTGGTCTCCTTATTGGTTGTTGCAGTTATAGCAAATTCTCCAAGTGCCATGAATAGCAGAATTGCCAGAGTTAAAGCGTTTACTTTGCCAAATATTTTAGAGATACTCCACCCTGTCCAGTTTCGACGCAGCCCAATGTAGCCAAGTTCTTTTCCGACCGAGGACTGCCAGTAGTGGAGATTGTTTTTGTACATCTGGATTCTGTCAGAGTCGAACATTTTATCTCCTTTCAGTTCATCGTCTATAGTGACAAAAGGAACTATGACACAATTGGTAATAACTCAATCAATATCCACAATAGCTTCCACAATCTCTCCAAGATTTAGGCCATCATACTGAACGACAAATCCAACGATGTGACGACTGCGTTCAAATGTAGCAGGAGCAAGCGCGGACAAACTAATACGTCCCTCTGTTTTGGGCGAGATTTGTTTTTCGCCACACCCATTGACAATTTGCCAACCCTTCGGCAATCGAATTGATACTGAAGCGGCATGTGGGATATCCGAATGGTTCAGCACACATAGTTCGAAATTTACCTCGCTGCCGCTTTTGACAGTTTGATTATATGGATAACACCTCACCCATCGAGGGTCTAAACCGTAGTTTGGGTGGTCCCAAGGAAAGAGCTTTCCAAACAAAGCCTCCCGTTCCCGAAAGATTGCCTGCATTTCATGCAGTTCCTTGGGAGAAAATGTAAATGCTCCTGCGACATGCTCATTCACCAGGAGGTCAGGGCGAAGCTCATCAATCAAAGTCAAACAACGGTCAAATCCAACTCCTTCGCCAAGCAGATTGCGATTCTGAGCGCAGTAGTCGTCGATGCCACCGGGCGTCAGCGAATCGCCGACGAATAGTACGCTGACGCCATCGTGTTCCACCAAAAGCGCGGCGTCGTAGTAACTTTGTCCAGGGAAATCGTAAGCTGTCAGGCGAAAATCCTTCCACTGCCACATTTCACCCGTTTTTACTACTTTATCGACTACAATGGGATTTGGGTCAAGACAGGGCATGTAATATGCCTTGGGGTTGCGCAGGATATCTGCCATGCATTCGTGTGCATATACGGGACAGTGTTGTTGAGAGCGAACATCGTTCACTGAGCCGACATGGTCGTCATGATAGTGGGTAATCCAGACAGCTTCAATAGCGCCCATCTCGCCTTGCTGCTGCAATTCCGCTATCTTCGCCGGGCAGTCTCCGGCGCAATCGATCAAAAACACCGACCCATCATCGGCAATAAGCGCTCTGGATGTACCGTAGAACTCCAGAACCCAGGGAGGCAATGGGCGACAGTTCCGATTGAGCTTATCCCTGACGACTTCCCAGTCCGGTTTTGCAGTGTAAAAATACCATCGTCCAGAACTTAGTTGACGATAGTTTGCCATACACGCCTCTATATTTTCCCGCAAGCGAGAGATTGTCGACTGTGGTTGCTCGATTATAACACCGTGTGATGGCACAAGAAAATTGGGTTTGTGTTGCAAGATTTTTTCAAGCCCTATCAAAATCTGCTCGCTCTTCTCACCAAATCCATGATATTCATTGGTCACACTTCCATCAGCCATCCGCAGGCGTCCTTGAAGGCTGTGAAATTCCCACAGTTGTCCAGGACCATAGAGCATATCTCCGACAAAGGTAACTTTGATGCCTCCTAGGTGAATAAGATATGTGACGCTTCCGAGAGTACATCCAGTCGTTTCAAGCACTTCGATGTTCAATCCCTGCCATTCAAAGATATCTCCTCCGCTTAAGGCCCGCGCCACGGGTACTGATTGGCGTAAAGTCAAAGGAGATGGATGGAAATTGTAGTTATGGTACCACACTGCATCATCAGTCCAAAAGGTTTCCACCGCGTCGAAAAGGGATCTTTCATTTGCTGGAACAGCTAAACGAACCCCTTTTTCAAGGAAGGGCGCGAGTCCAGACGCCTCATCGCGATGGTGATGAGTAAGCAAAATCCAATCGACATTTTCGGGACGAACAAACAACCCCCTGGCCGCCTTTTCCAAGGAGGACTGCTCGAGGATTTGTCCTTCTCCGCATCCGATGAGCAGAATGCGCCCATGACGCCGTAAAACTCCGACATTTATCACATCTCGATAGATACCGAGGTCAGAAGTCAATTGTATGTATGTATTGTGCATCATTGCCTCAATTCTTTTCTAATTTTGGAAGCGTCGAAGCAACACATCGCAAGTTGGAAACTTG
>DTYX01000385.1 GCA_012961655.1 Candidatus Poribacteria bacterium | reverse complement strand
TGCAGGCCCGACCCCACCACGAGAGCCTATGACCGAGCTGGAACAGCTTGGACCACACAGAGCAACACAAGGCGAAGTCTACTGGCGCCTGATTTCGTATCTGTCCTTTAGCCATTTTGGCTTGGATGATCGGAATGGGCGCGATGGTGTGGCCAGTTTACGTGAAATATTATCCTTGTTTGCGGATATGTCGGATACTGTTAGCCAAACCCAAATTCAGGGTATTGTTGGTCTGGAAACCCGCCCAATTGTCAGATCAATTCAGCGCGGAGACGGATTTTTACCTGCTCGCGGGATTGAAATTAAACTGATCTTTGACGAAGAGGCCTTTGAGGGAAGCGGCATTATTCTTTTAGGGGCTGTTCTGGATCGGTTTTTTGCGGAATACGCAACGGTTAATAGTTTTACGCAAACTGTCATAACATCAACCCAGCGCGGCGTGATAAAAACATGGCCTGCGCGCACAGGAAACGGGGGGCTTATATGACCGAACAGCCCGCTGATATTACAAACCAAACCCCCCGATCCTATGGTTTTCTGGCTTTGCTGCGGCGACTAGAGCGTGAAGCGAAAGGCAAACCTCGGATAGGGCGCAATGACCGGCTGAAAGATGAGATTGTCAGATTGGGGCAAGACCCCTCTTTGTCATTTCCAACTTCTGACTTTTCAACCGTTTCACTAGATAAAAAGAACAAATCTGATCTGCGAACTAACATCTTGGGCTTTTTTGGACCACAAGGTGCATTGCCCATCAATACCACAGAAGAAGTCATACGCTGGGTTCGAGCCGGAGATGAATCATTTGTAAAGTTTACTGATATCTTATCTTCCAGATTTTTAGAGCTTTTTTTCCGAGCTTGGTCAGACAGTCACGCAATCAGTCAATTTGATGTTCCCGCAGAAGATAAATTTCAAAATTACATAGGGTCCTTAGCAGGGATCGGAACCCCGGCATTTCAAAATCGGGACAATATTAATGACACGGTCAAAATGCCTTTGGTTTCGCTTGTTTCTTCGCAGGTAAAAAGCGCTGTGCGTCTAAAGCAAATGATTGAACACCATCTATGTGTCGACGTAAATATTGAAGAACACGTGCCCATCTGGTTAGCTTTGGAAAAAAACGATCTATGCCGACTGGGCCAGCAAGGCAGCTCACTTAGGCGTAACATGCATTTGGGGTCACGGTTGCAATCTGTTGGCGAAAAAATACGCTTGCACATAAACACGGCAACACTTGAAGAATATCGCGGCTATCTACCTGGCTCGGGTGCATATGAGCAATTGTGCGATCTGGTATTTTGGTATTTGGGTAAAAGCATTGAAGTTGATGTGCGCCTATCCTTACCACGCAATCAGGTTGTGGCAGCTGAACTGGGGAAAACCACCGAACTGGGTTGGATGGCGGCGCTTAACCCTAAAACGGATGCGGATGGAATGGTTTGCGCCGCTAACTTCACACTTGATAGCGCTGCAACACCAATAGCAGCATAATTGGATAAAATAGGATTGATGATATGACCGAAATTAGCATTGAAAAATTTGCAGGCAAAATGAACCGTGCAGGCTATGACGCATTTATCCAGTCTATGCGCTATGCCCGTGGCGAAAAAAACCGAAATGTTGAGATCAGTCACTGGCTGTTTCAGGTCTTATCAAATCAAAAATCGGA
>DTYX01000384.1 GCA_012961655.1 Candidatus Poribacteria bacterium | reverse complement strand
TTTGCCTTCAAATTTTCCATCGTTCCCGTTGCCGGATAGATCTTTAAGTATCTCATCGAATGATAGATACAATACCAGCGATTTCTCCACAGATAAGCCAACGAGAGGAAACATGACTATCAGACTGGCTGCGATAAAAATCAAGGTAAAAGATTTCATTTCGAGTTCCTCCTTTCATTAACTGACATCAAAATACCTGAAGCGAACGATGGAGTGCGTTGTCCATATGGCGCTCGACGCTCCTTACTGCGGTACACGTGTCGCCAGAATTAATGCAGGTGACCAGGTCTTGATGTAATTGCAATGTTTCGTTCCAGTCATAGTGTTCAGCGTTACTGGCGACGAACATGAAGATTGGGCCAACCATTGAATTCAACACTTTCAGCAGATGGTGATTGTCTGCCTGACGCCAGATCAGGCGATGCGTTTCGACGTCGCTCTTGGTGAAGGCGAGACGATCTTTCGTGGCAATCGCTTTCTGCATTTCTTTAAGCTTTGTTGAGAGGGCGATGCGATTTTCCGGCAAGGTGTTTTGCGCGGCAAGTTCGACCGCTAGTTTCTCCAAAACCAGCCGCACTTGGTACAGTTCGCGGATATCCCGTTCACTCAGTTCGATGACGTGGCGTCCGTTGGATTTGCTGACGACAAGACCTTCTTTTTCAAGCTGGATTAGCGCATCTCGCGCTGGCATACGGCTGATTCCCAGCAACTCCGCTACTTCCCGTTCCACCACCTTACTGCCAGCAGGAATACGCCCGCTGATGATGAAATCACGCAACAATTCAACCGTCCGATCTTTCAACAAATTGCGTTCAAGTTTCAACGGATGCGCTCTTTGATTCGCTAACCCCGGAGAGAGGGGCCTTTCTTGCATAAAAAACTCCTGTATATCGTATATGGTATACCAAAATGATAACACAGATCTCTTTTCTGTCAAGTGATTTTTTCGCATCCAAATGCTCGTCACCACGAATAAAAATTCAATGAGTCAATCTTCCACCATACAGGGTTGAGCAATTCGGCAAATGAAAATGCTTCCGCGTTTCAAAAAGAATTGTGAATCCAACGTGAATTTCTACCGGCCTGTCCACCATCTAATTCTATCCCTGACGATAGCTTTACCACGGCTTATCCAACTTTCGTCTAATGTATAACCTTGAAATATAGGCGACTCTCGCATCTTCAAATATACCTCTTCATAGACGTCCTCAGAATTACGGATGCGTGTTAGAAGCTGAAGCACACAAAGGGAATCGCGCAATGTTTCAAATCTATCCTTCTCTCGTTCTTCCTTTGATGCAAGCTCATCTAAAGTTTCCTCTATCCGTTTTAGCAGGAGTAAATCCCGCTCCTCTTCATGCCACCACTCATTTATCAACAGGATGGTCTCAACAAACCTCAAACTATTGTCTCTTTTTGAACACATCTGCGTGGCGATTTCAAACGCAAGCTCCTCAGAAGACAAATCACGCTGCCACAACTTCCTTAGCAGAACGTAGTCACATATAAATCGTGTATATGGCGTTACCCTATATCCTAAAGAACCGTGTGCTTTTGTCTCTTCAATTTGCCCGATGATGTCTTCTATCTGACTGAACATCGGATTGGGAAACAACAACGCATCCCCCTCTAGACCCCCTTCTGGGCTGAGGACAGTGCTGAATTGCACAGGGTTGAATCGGGCTTTTGCGCTGATTTTCGCCAAATCTCCAGTTATCATCAGAGTTCCATCAGGCATCTCATTGAGTATGGCGTCAAGGTCCCCTGGAATTATTCGTGTGACCAGCGCTAATCGGTTAGAGGCGCCACATTCATAGATAGTTTTTCTATAGGTTCTAATTACATCAAGCACAATGTCGGTATCGCCCCGACGCTTGCAATCTTCGCAGAGACATAATCCAGGGTCGGCAAACCATAAGGCAAAGTCGTCGGTCACATGCGAAAACCGCTCGATGATATAATTCTGAAAGGGAACGATTTTTTCCTTTCCACGCGTCCAGCAGAGGTCTATGCCGTAATACCACTGTTCGACCGCTCGCATCTCTGGATGGTTGAGGTAAATAAAGGGCGGCGTCGTGTTAAAGGTAAATCCCACCACGGTTCTCAATCCAATGCGTTGAGCATACCCTAGCGCTTCGGAAAGCATCTCATAACGCCATCTGTTTTGGTAACTTTCCTCGTAATCTGGATGGTAAAATTGTGTCGGCCAGAGGTAGATTTTTACGATATTTGCGCCTGAGCATCGCAAAAAATCCAGATACCTTATCCAGTCCGAAAGCATCCAGGTGTCCAACGTCAGTTTTGTCAGTCGCCATGGAAGCCCACTGCCATAGATGCCTCGAATCGGAAACGACGGCTTTCCAACGACGGAAAAATCCGAAGAAAAAGGAACTCTGCTTCCCTTTTTTCGTAGTTCTCGCAGGAAAGCGTAGACGCCATTCGCAACACCCGCAACGGTGTTACCTGTTATCAAAATCTGATCTTCAATTCGCTTGATGATGTAGCCTTCGACCCCGACTTTATCTAACTCAACAGCTACCTCAGGCGCCCTGCGAAGAATGTCTACAATCCAATCCTCACTTTTGGCACCGATACAGATGGCTTTCTGTGCGGAGCGGGTTGAGTTGAAGCGCGTCGTCTCCAAATCCAACCACTCCGACAGTTTTCCGATGGCATGCATCACTTCGTCGTCGCATCCTTCAACAACCAAAAGTTGTTCTGCCATCAGATTTCTATCGGTATTTCCAGATTCATCGGGAATGCAACTGCTGAATGAAGCGATTTTCTCTTTTGCACCTTCGATTACACGATTTGTTCTTTCACGCATTGCTTTCTTCTCCTTAAACTTTTTATAATTTAGAGGGAACACCATATCTTTAGACTCTAAGTTTTTTCAAATTGTAAATTCATTCGGTACATCGTTCCGTTTTCAATCTCTTCAGCGATGACAAACCCCACCTTTTCATAAACACGGATGGCCTGGGGATTCCGTTTATGCACCGTTAGGGTCAGCCCTTTCCGTCCCGCTTTTTGAGCTATTTCCACCGCATGCTCCATCAAAGAGCAGCCCAAACCGCATCCTTGATATCCATCCCGGACACAAATCCCCAGCGAAGGCACCGCCCCTGCGCCGAAATACACATAGCCGATTACCCATTCCTTACCGTAGCGAAAATACGTTGCGATGAAATACATCCCCTCCGTTGTTTCAAGCGCATCCGTTATCCGTTTGGCATTCGCGGAATCCAACGGATGCGGATGAAAGGTATCCTCCGTTTTCGGTGAAAGGCTTTCCAAGAACTCGGCAAAAATGTCCAAATCCTCACCCCGTAGCGGTCTAATCTTCACGCCTTTGACAAATTGAATATCGACTGTCTTTTCCATATTGTCTACCTGTTGCATGCATATTCCTCCTTAACACCATCCCAGTCATTTGTATCTTTAAGATGTTCAAGTTTCGCAGGGTAAGTTTCATTATAGTTGTAGTTTGGCAAAAATCAGCAAAGTCGTTACGCTATGGGTATGTGGCATGCGAATACAACCCAGGAGGTAGCCCCAGCAGTGTGACAATGACATTCCATAAGGTGCTTACGGAAAATTGTCCCAATATCATTCCTAAGAAGAATGGAACAGCGCGCTGATACGTTTTTAAGCCGCCGCGCCTGAGAATCAACCCTTTCACAAGCCAACTGATGAAAAAGGAGAGCCAAAAATAGTTCATCGCCCAGGAGCCTGCCAGCGCAAAACCACCCGGATGAAGCGTCCACCAGAAAAACTTAATGCGCAGAGTCATCAGCAAGAATGTAAAGAGCAATCCGACGGATATAAACACCAGGGAAGGATAGTCATGGTCTATGGGATTATTCAGCCGATTCTGTAGGATGTTGAACGCTCCGACCCCATGCCCCAGCGAAAAGCCGGTCACATTGGCTGCGCCATATTGGTAAAAGTTATGAAGCAACGCCCAAAATGAACCGAAAATCCCTAAAAAACTGGCCAGTCCCAATGCTATTAGCACCTTTCTGGTTTTAAGCTTTACCCTCTCAGCGAGCTTGAAGCCTTCCAATTGAACTGGCATCGGGTGAGAGCCATAAACGCGTGTCAGAAAACGAAAGAATGAGAACATCGTCAGGTTGCTTGGGCCAATCCGTCGCGTCCCCACTGCGCCTATCATTATGAGCTCGGGATAAGCATATGTCAAGTCGTGAGCCGGCGGTCCCAATTCGGCGCGGATGCGGGTCAGCGTTGTGGACGTGCCTAAGTATATCGAGAAGAAAACCAGGGTCACAACAAACGACATCCCTGCTTTGTAGCAAAATATCGTGATAAAAAGGATTCCAAAGACCAGTCCTAAAAGCACCGTTCTATACCGCATGGGCTCATCTGTCCCTTGCACATCCTCCGCGCTTCTCCAATCAAAAGCGGTGCGAATCACCTGTGATAGATGACCACGAGCCATCCAGATTGCAATGAAAAGGAGACCCATCCATGCGCCAAAAGTCTGTTCCGTCTGATAGGGAAATCCAGGTAAACTGCGCCATCCGATTACCCTCCCCCCAACGCGAATCACTTTCCAAAAGAGATAGAAAAACCAAACGGAAAAGGAAATATCAACTTGAATCCGTCATTGCAAGCGGCAACTGAATAATGGGATAGCTGAGTTTTTCTCGCTCTGTCCACTGCTTCCTGAAAATCACGTTGATACAAAGCATGACAAAAACGAGTACGAACATAAAACTTGCCCACCGTAAGCCATCGAGGAATGTATTTCCAAAAAAGAGTTTCCCACTCATTCTCCGGTGTGGCGAACCAAAAGGCATGTCCCATAATGGGAACCAAAGGCTGCATCATATCGTGGCCGACTAGCGCCGTGCCTGTAGCCAACATCACATAAATGATTAACAACTCACTACGATTCAAACTAGCTTTTGGAAAGGCGTACTTCAGCAGTAGACTGAACACTGTA
>DTYX01000383.1 GCA_012961655.1 Candidatus Poribacteria bacterium | reverse complement strand
GCGGCATTTATCCGTAGCGGCGTAGCTGTAGCGGAAGTCGCAAGACTTCCGGGTCGCAGGTGAAGTGAAACGACATCCCGATATCGGGGGCTTCTGACAAGCGTTCAAGCTCTTACTTGTCAGAAGACTAATCTGCTGATATAATAACTTTTAACCAGTCTATGTTTCAGAGGAGATACTTATGCCATCTAAAGAAGAGATTAGAATCGGTCACAGTCCAGATTCGGACGACGCTTTTATGTTTTACGCGCTGGCAAAAGGCATAATTCCGACGGGCAATTTTAATTTTATCCACGTAATTGAAGACATCGAAAGTTTAAATAAGAGAGCGATAAATGGCGAACTTGAGGTAACAGCTATTTCCGTTCATGCGTATGCGTATGTTGCTGATAAGTATGCGCTACTGCCTTGTGGCGCAAGCATTGGCGATGGATATGGTCCCATCATCGTTGCCGCGGCGCCTATGCAGCCAGAGGAACTGCAAGGAAAGACCATTGCCATTCCTGGGACGATGACTACGGCGTATCTGACATGCAGACTGTTTTTACCCGACTTCGCATACACAATTGTCCCATTTAACCAAATCCTGGCTTCGGTAGTCCAGAATCAAGTCGATGCGGGGTTAATCATCCATGAAGGTCAGGTTACCTATTCGGATGTTGGACTGCATAAAGTATCGGATTTGGGGAAGTGGTGGCATGACCAAACAGGTTTGCCTTTGCCATTGGGCGCAAACGCCATACGCAAAGATTTAGGCGTGGATAAAATGCGTCAAATTTCCGACTTGTTGAAGGGTAGCATTCAATACGCTCTCGAACATCGAGCCGAAGCTCTGGATTATGCGATGACCTACGCGCGTGGCATAAAAGAAAATCTGGCGGATAGATTCGTGGGGATGTATGTCAACGATTACACGTTAGATTATGGTGAAAAAGGACGCGTTGGAGTACGCAGACTTCTGGAGTGGGGTTATCAAGCTGGGGTGATTAGAAATGCAGTGGAAGTCGAGTTCGTAGATTAAGAAACCCGTTTTCTTAGCGAGCTACTTTTCTAATTTCAAATATCTTCCGAACCGTGATGTTCGGTATAAGCCGTCCACGTATCGGTATGTTTGTCATAGCGGCTGAGACCGCGCTGCGTGCCAATCCAGACGTTATCGCCATCGGCGGCGATTGAGAGAACGCCATTGTGTAACAGTCCGTCTTCTTTGGTTAAGGTTTTAAAGGTTTTGCTCGTTTTGTTGTAGCGCGCCACGCCTGCATCGAATGTGCCGAACCAGACATCATCGCCGTTGACCGCGATACAGGTGATGCGATTGCTGGGCAATCCATCACCTGTAGTAAATTGGATCCAGTCGTGAGTGGATTCGCTGTATACTGTGACGCCTTTGTCGCCGCCGAACCAGATTTTGTCTCCATCTATTGCGATGCTTGAAACTTCATTGCTGGCAAGACCATCCTCTTCAGTAAACGTTTTCCACAGGTCTTTTGAGATGTCATAGCGGCTGACGCCGCGGCGCGTACCGACCCAGATAGCATCCTTACTCGCCGAGATACACCAAACTTCATCAGAGATGAGAGTTTGAGCGAATTCTTTGGAGACAGCCATCGCTTGAATTTCGGTGCCGGAGGTGTAACTAATCCAAGCATTTGGGTCATCGGCTGTGCGCGGATATTTTCCGATGCCGGCATTGGTGCCCATCCAGACATTATTTCCAGCGATGGCGACGGAGGTGATGTCGGGGTGCGGCAGTCCGTTTTCAGGGGTATATTTATCCCATCGGTCGGCGATTTTGTCGTATCTGTTGGCGCCATTTCGAGTTCCAATCCAGACATACTGGTCATCCACTGCAATCGCGCTGACGTTGTTATCAGCCAGACTTTCCTCCTCCTCCGGCGTCCAGAAACTGAACGAACCTCTACTTGTCCTAATTCTCTGTCTGCCGCCCTTCTTCCTGAAATTTTCCCAGTCGCCGTACCACTTGTCGTAGCGGGATAGACCTTCATCAGTACCGCACCACACGTAGCGGTCATCGACCGCCAGAGCTTTGACTTCTCGGCCGATAAGCGCATCCATCTTGGTGAAATAGGTCCACGATTCCGTCTGTTTATCGTATCGGTTCAATCCTCTCGGTGTTCCTATCCACACATACTTTTCATCGACCGCCAAGCCGCGTTCGCTTATGTGATTCATGAGCAAACCTGTTCTCTCATCAAAAGAGGTCCAGGTGCCGGAGGCGAGGTGGTATCTTTTAACGCCGTTGCCTTCCGTTGCAAGCCAAACATAATCACCGTCCTCTGAGATTTCTGTGACCGCTGAACCCCAATCACCCTTAGGTTTAATATCCGTCCACTCGTCCGATTTGCGGTTGTATCGTGTAATTCCCGCATCCCGCCAGGAATCGTAAATAATCCAAACATCATTATCAGACACAACAATTTTCCTGATATCATCATCCATTAGGACATCTGTCGTTGAAAATGCTTCCCATTTGCCAGAAGTTTTATCATAGCGAGAAAGCCCCTTGTTAGAGCGTCTGCCCCAACCGCCGGCGGCAATCCAGATATATCTGTCATCTACGCTAATCCATTCCGAACCATTCGTCACCAAGCCATCTTTGGTGGTATAGGTCATTATTTCGCCGGTCCGCTCGTTGAACTTGTAGACGCCTGACCTCATTGAAAACCAGACTTCGTCGCCATCGACAGCAATTGAGGTGACTCGATCGAAAGGATAGTCGCTATTTAATTCAATGACGCTCCACGTCTCAGTCTGTTTATCGAATTTGCTCAGATTACCGCCGCCGGTTGCGGTCATCCAAACGTTACGTTTGCTAACATAAATTTCGTTCAAGTCATTTGAATCCAACCCGTCCGCCGTCGTATAATGCCGCCATGTATCGGAAATTTTGTCATATCTCAATGCTCCCAGGTCGGTAGCAAACCAGACGTAATCACCATCCACTTTGATGTAACGGACCTGAGTCATTGATTCAGCTTTGGTGTCTTGCAAAATATCCATCCGGGTAAATCGCTGCCAGGTTTCTGTACTTCTGTTAAATCGGATTATACATCCATTCACTGAATCTTCCCAATTGGAAAACCAGATGTAATCGCCCCCGTCTCCGTCGGGATTTTCAACATCGAATTCGATATTGGATATACCCATCTCGAGCAATGGTTTTATAGACGATTGAGCATTATACTCCTGCACCTTGTCTTCAGAAGGATTATACTCTACTAACCCCGTGGTTGTGCATAACCATAGCGAATTTCCACTGAGTGCGAGGTCTCTGATATCATAATCGCTTACTTTCTCAAAGCTATTCAGTTCATCTGTCTTCAAGTCCAATCCAGCAAGACCGGTTGGAGTGCCGATCCAAAGGTATCCGTTTTGTTTATCCAGAAATAAGGCTCTGACATTCTCATTGGGCAAACCATCGTCTGTTGTCAGAGTCACCCAAGTCTTGTTTTGGCTATCATACTGGGATAATCCACCTTCTGTGCCGACCCAAAGTTGGAATTCAGAATCGCTAATTCTTGTCATGCCGAATCCCCTTCCCTCCGCACTGGCTTCAGCCACATCGGTTTGATTAAATTCGGATACAAGGATGGCATTGATGGAATTGTGTCCCAAGCCGTCTTTTACATTATAGGCAATCGCTTCTTTCGTGTTCGGCTCATATTGCCATAAACCACTCTTCGTGCCCGCCCATACGTAGTCATCATTTGTCGCGATAGCAGTAATTAACGTATTGGGAAGTCCATCTTTGCCGGCGAAGCTTTCCAACTTACGTTCTCTTTTGTCAAACCGAAAAATGCCACCGCTTGTTCCAATCCAGAGAATTTCTGATTGGCTCGATATGGAAGTCACAGATTCCGCGGTCAGGCCATCGTTTTCGTCATAGAACTTCCATTTATTATCTGCGAGCATCTCGCCCAAACCTCGGTTTGTGCCAATCCATATCTTCTCACTTCCAATGGTGATGGCGGAGATGTAGTTGCTCACCAAGCCATCTTTTTTATCATAATTGGCCCATTCTTCGGTGGTTGGATTATATTTTGACAAACCTTCGGCGGTGCCAATCCAGAGTTGAGCTGTTTCATCAACCGCAATTGAGCGCACATCGTTATCCGCAAGTTGGTCAGCCATTGCATAGATAGTCCACTTGCCAGAAACCTTGTCAAATTTGCTCACCCCGCTTTGATAAGTGCCGAACCAGACTTCGTTGCCAGAGACGTGAATCCAGGTCACATGGTCATCCGCCAGTCCATCCTCGCGGGTATATCTCACCCAGGTATTGACCGATTTAATATATCGTTGCACCCCGCCGTTCGCTGTGCCGAACCAGACGCTATTACCATCGACAACGATTGAGCGTATTTTATTGCTCACTAACAGGTCGGTTTTGGTGTAGGTGCCGATAAAGGTCTGGTCTGTTTTGCTGTAGCTGCTGACGCCGGAATTATAGGTGCCGAACCAGACAGTATCTTCTCCGACCGCAATCGTCGTTACCTCTTCACCGATGAGCCCATCCGCTTTCGAGTAGTTGTTCCACGAATCCGTGCTGCGTTGATATCGACTGACTCCACCTGTGGGTTTCTTATCACGAAAATCTCTAAATCGGAAATCGTCGCCTCCTCTTCTCTTATCCACACCTGTTCCAACCCATATATACTCAGTTTCCACCGCAATCGTTTTGATGTTATTGCTGATGAGTCCATCCTTCTTGCTACGGACAGCCCAGCTATCGATGGTCTTATCGTAACGGTTCAAACCGTTCTCAGTACCGAACCAGACGTAATTGCCATCGACAGCGATGCTTGAGACCCGCTCACTGGCAAGGCCATCCTGTCTTTTAAATATCCTCCATTTATTCGTTTGCAAATTGTACTGGCTCACGCCTTCATCAGTTGCAAACCAAACCAGATTCCCATCTACTGCGACAGCATTAACTGCATCATCTACCAGACCATCAGCTCGGGTGTACGAGACCCAGGTGTCTGTCTTCCTGATATACCTAGAGACACCTTGTTCTGTGGCAATCCACACATTATCACTATCAGCGGAGATACAACGAACTCTGTTGCTGATGAGAGTCTTTTTATACTGTACTGACCCCTTCGTCTTGTCCGTTCTCTCGGATATAGTGTTAGTTTGTGGTAGAGGTTGCTGGATGGTTTTTATGCGTTTGTCAGGTGGCTGCAGCGTAAAGCATGCGGGAAGAATACCTAATGACAAAATCAGAATGATTGATGTTAATATCGTTTTCATAATTAAAGATTGCGTCATCGCAATCGTACTTCCGCTACCTCGCAGGTTGAAAATCCCGATTTTTCGGGAAAGCTAAAATATGACGCCGCCGTTTTAAAACGGCATTCCTCCTTAAAATATTTTCTCGTCGTAATAGTTTCTAAAACCTTTTTATCATATCTTTTTAACGACAAGACAGATTCTGAATATCAATCTCAAAATCTTTAAGAAAATGGCATCTTCGCCATTAAAAAATCCTTTGATATTTTAACGTTAGACTAAATTTTAGGTTTCTGGTTTAAGGTAAAAAATATGTCCCAATGAAAAACCCACCAACAATGCTCAGAGAATAAGGAACCGAGTTTTTCCCAAAAACTCGGTTCCTTGACATTGTTAGCGGGAAAGGTGTTAGTAAATTCTATTATGGTCTGAAAATTGGTCGCATATTCGCGTTGATGCGTCGCGTATCGGTGAAAGAATGTGTCCAGACTTCAAAAACGATTTGGTCGCCACCGCCCTCTTCCGCAGCCGATATAATCTCCGGGTTCTTGGCAATTTGAACATGGTATCGAGACCTAATCTCGTTTCTTAAAATCTCATTGAAGAGTCGTAATTCCGCAATATCTTCCTCCTTTTCCGCTTGCTCCACAAACTCTTCAACTGCCCTATCAACGGGCTCGGCGACACGTTGGTCTGTGAGACTTGTATCGACAGCGCCGGTTTCAGTGCGTTGTTCGTAACGTCCCTTAACTTCCGATGTCGCTTCGGTTTGAATATCTGCTGGGCCAAGCTTATCGGCAATCTCAGTGCCGGTGAGCGTGGTTCCGGCGGGCGCCGCCGCGCTCAGTTCCATTTCAGTCGGTTGATGGGTCATAATCTGTTCGACCTGTTCCAATTTTTCGTATTTTTCCTTTGCTGCTCCAAGCTGTTCCTCCTGTTTGAGAAGCAATTGGTCATCGACTCTTTCTTCACGCTCAACCTCCCTCGTTTTTCCCTCAATCTCTAAGAGTTCACTAGCCCTATCCATCATCTGCATCTGCTCTTTAGTCTCCTGCATTAACTTCTGTTCCGCTTCCATTTCCGACTTCAGAATTCTTTGCTGGTCTGTTAACTCAACATAAGCGCTGCTTGCTCCACCACCAGAGGTTGCGACCAAGCCCCCCGCCGCAGTCATGGGACCAGCGCCAGCGGAACCACCGCTCATAATAAATTGCGCCGCCAGATCTTCGCCTTTTGGAGCTAAAGATAAAGTGACAACAAAAGTTCTATTTTCACGAGAATAATGCGTTCTCAAATTTGGATTAATTTCGACTTTTAATTCTCTCGGGGTAGGAGTAAATTGTCTGGCAAGAGCGCGCCATAAGTAACTGGCAAAGTGTCCAACTCGTATCCTCCGTTGACTGGAAGCCATCAATGCAATATTCTGTGCCATGCCCAGGAGAGTATGTGGACTGATAGGTTTAAGCATCATTTTTCACTCCTTTCGTCTTGTTTTAATAATATATCAAAAGTTTGCCTAATTGTCAACCTAAAAATTTACTACTGGGTTCACCCGAAAATTGAGAGAGTGTTGCATGAATCACAACTGGCAGCACTGAGGCGAGCCGCTACGACAATATCATACG
>DTYX01000382.1 GCA_012961655.1 Candidatus Poribacteria bacterium | reverse complement strand
TTCCGATCTCTTTTAGGAGAAGTTAAAAAAATAGACCCAAAAACAGGAAAAAAATTAAAACCACCCAAATTTCTTAAATTCCCGACCGATACCGAATACAACACCGAACCCGACGCGCTTGCAAGTTTAGCTTATGACGCCGCTTTCGTTCTGCTGTCCGCTATACAAAAAGCGGGTTCCCTGAAAGGCTCTGATATCAGAGATGCTCTAAAAACGATTCGTATCAGCGGCGTTACAGGCATCATCAGTTTTGACGAAAACCGAAACCCGGCGGAGAAGAATATAGTTATTCTGCAGATTAAAGATGGCAAGCAACAGTATGTCACAACGATAAATCCGTAGCGCAAGCATCTTGCTTGCGAAAGGGCAAGATGTACAATGGTTAAATTTGATGAGATTAAACTTGCACAATTATGCCGTGATTTGAATTTATCCCTGGTCGCACTCTTCGGTTCTCAAGCAACGGGAAAAACAAGGGTGGATAGCGACATCGACATCGCTGTACTTTCAGGTCAGAAGTCGATTAGTCCTGAACATGAATTTGAGGTTTTTTCTGCCTTTCTCTGGTTTTTCCACAGGGCGGACTGTGATTATACTTAACCATGCGTCGTCGCTACCGGGATATAAGGTCGCGACTACCGGTAAAGTGTTATATGAATCCCGCCCTAACGTCTGGCGCGATTTCAGGCTCCTTGCTATCAAAAAACATGCCGATTCTCGGGACAGGCTCTCCCAATTCAAAAAATCCGTTATAGAAATCCGTTGACAGCGTTTTACGCATTACGCATAACGGATTCTATCTTATTAATTTGCCTTGCACCTCGAATTCACGTGGAGCCAAAGGTAAACTATGGATTATTTTCTTCAACAACTCATCAACGGCGTTCAACTCGGCACAGTATACGCCCTTATCGCTCTTGGATATACGATGGTTTATGGCATCGTCAAGCTCATCAACTTCGCGCATGCGGATATATTCATGATAGGTGTATATACTGCTTTTTTCACGGCGAAATGGTATAGTACGCCTTTTTTGCTGGTGATAATTATTTCGATGGTTGTTTGTGCCATAATTGGCGTATTGATGGAAAAACTCGCTTACAAACCGTTGCGACACAAACCTAGGCTTTCCGCTTTAATAACCGCCCTCGGCGTATCACTTTTTCTGGAGAATTTCTGCGCGCTACCGTTTGTCTTTGGTCCTGAATACCGTTACTTCCCTGAAATCATCAAAGTCAAAAGTTATGTATGGCAGAAATACGACGTTGTTGTGACCAATATCTTTCTGTTAAATTTAGTCGTTGTTGCTATTTTATTGGGTGGATTATTCTATCTGGTTCATTACACGATGATAGGCAAGAAAATGCGCGCCGTTTCTTATGACAAAGCGACCGCCAGTCTTATGGGCATCAACATCGACCGCACGATAAGTTTTACTTTTTTCGTCGGCGCGGCTCTGGCTGGCGCATCTGGGGTGCTATATGGCTTGACCTATCGCTCTATTCAATCTCCGTATCTTGGCATCTGGCCAGGATGGAAAGCATTTATCGCCGCGGTCATCGGCGGCATCGGCAACATCCCAGGAGCTGTAGTCGGTTCATACCTCATGGGGATTTCAGAGGTATATGCTAATTCGATAAATTCCAATCTCGGGTTCGGAATAGCCTTTGCTATCCTTATTATCGTGCTTATCGTAAGACCATCTGGAATTCTTGGCAAAAAAGAGCAGGAGAAGATTTAGGCTACATTCCACATCTGTGCAATGCAAATTCGTAAAACGTAAAGCGTAAGTGCGATTCGACGAAAAGACTCTTCACGTTTCACGTTTCACGCTTCACGTTATGATGG
>DTYX01000381.1 GCA_012961655.1 Candidatus Poribacteria bacterium | reverse complement strand
ATTGGCAGATGAGAAGATTGAATATCAAAGCCGATTATTACTGAATAAACGCGGCTATACAACTTATGAACCATTAGGCGTTATCGGAATCATTTCGCCTTTTAGTTATCCCTTGGCCATCCCCGTTACCCAGATTGCAACCGCTCTAATAGCGGGCAATACCGTCATTTTCAAACCTTCTGAATTGACTCCTTTTATCGGCTTGAAGATAGCCGAGTTTTTCTCCAAAGCCGGTTTTCCCGAAGGATGTTTGTCTGTATTGCCGGGAGATAAAATCACAGGTCAATTGCTGGTTGCCTCTGACATAGATAAAATTTTATTCACCGGACGCACCAGGACTGGAAAATCCATCTTGCGCGCGGTTGCAGATAGAGTTCTTCCTGTAACCCTGGAATTAGGCGGAAAAGACCCGATGCTTGTCCTCGGTGACGCCAATATAGAACGCGCTGTCAAAGGCGCTGTCTATGGCGCTTTCATAAATGCAGGGCAATCATGTTGCGCCGTGGAAAGGGTATATGTGACGCGGGATATTGTAGAATCTTTCATCAATGGAGTGGTTGAAGAGGTAGAAAACTTAACGTTAGATGACCCGATGAATCCCAAAACCGAAATTGGCCCTCTTGCGAGTGAAAAGCAACGTGATAATGTAGAATCCCACATTGCAGACGCAATTGAAAAAGGCGCTAAAATTTTGATAGGCGGCGCAAGACCTGAAGGAACTTCTGGATATTTTTATCTGCCGACGGCGCTAACTGAGGTTGACCATTCGATGCGAATTATGCGGGACGAAACGCTAGGTCCTGTAATATCTATCATGGTCGTAGGTAGCGTGGACGAAGCAATCCAGTTGGCGAATGATTCGAGATACGGTCTCAGCGCCAGCGTCTGGACTATGGATGTAAATCTGGCGATGGATGTGGCTCATCAAATGGAGACAGGGACAGTTACTGTAAACGACCTTATCTTCACTTTTGGCGCGGTGGAATGTGCCTGGGGCGGGACGAAGGAGAGCGGCATTGGACGAGTTCAAGCGGTACAAGGATTGCGCGAAGTCTGTAATGTCAAACACATCAGTTTCGACAAAGGCAAAAGAGTATCAAAGATCTGGTGGTATCCATATAACGAAGAGTATCAAGAATTTATGCGTTTGGCTATAATGAGTGAACATGGTCAGAAGCTCAGAACCCGTTTCAGAAGCGGCTCTGAACTCCTCACGCATTGGCGACGGATTTTTGGCAAGCAATTCGGGTTATGAGGTATTGAAACAAGTCTCTGAAAATATAGAAAACTCTTGCTATACATTGACAACTATACCGCCTTCCTGGTCTACTACCTTTTCCCATATCACGGTTTGTCCTCGTTGTAATAATTGGCAGTCTTTCGGTTTTGCCGAATTTGGCTCACCAGAAACTCGTGCAAAGGCTAAGTAGCCGTTGCTGTAAATTGAGTTGATTTGCTTAAGCCATCTCCCTTTGACGCGCACGACATCTCCTTTGCGAAAACCTTCTAACTCACTGTTGATTTGATACCGAACACGTCCTTTCCCTTTTCTGGGTAAGTCGTGGTACTGGCGGCGTGTTTGTCTCGGTCTGAACTTAATAATGTAAAAGTTTTCACGGTGGCGCCTAATCACGGCGCCAGTATAAAGGGTGGCAACACACAAAGCGTCAATGTCATGCGTCTTGGGCAAGGAAAGTGATTTACGGTAAGCCGAAGTTTGATAACCATACACAGTTGATAAGGACGCAATTTTTTTTAGCTCTTGGTACATTAGAGTTTTACCTTGCATTGTCCGTTGTGCAACTTTATCAGAAAATCCAGCCGCTAAGACGAAGTCGTGCGTTGCTTTTTGCATACCTGTTACTACCTTACCACCTTTGATTTTAACTTTGCCACTTTCTCCTTTTTTATGTACTTTGTCATGACAACTTTCACAAAGAGTTATTAGATTATAAATGCTATCTTTCCCACCCTTAGTAGTCCAAACTATGTGATGTGCTTCTAATCGAGTCTCTTTCTTGCTACGGTAATCCCGATACTCGGGACGTTGCTTCTTGCCGTAATCCCGAGAATCGGGAGGTTGTTTCTTGCACTTCTGGCAAATAAAGCCATCTCTTGTCAAACAAGCAAGTCGTAAATTCTCGTCCAGCCGATTAGACTGTTGATACTCCCCATTCTTCACATCAGGGTCGCTTAATCTTCTAATATCAACCTGTACATCTTCAACAACAATGTGACTGATGGGCAAAGGGATTTTCCGCACAACTCTAATCACTTCTTCTGCATTAGCTTTTATTGAAGGTGGCAGACGCCCGCTACGTTTTGAAGAAGCACGATTGTTAAAACGTTTAGGACGATACCATTTTCTTGACCGTCTATTTCGTCGATTGGCCCTTCGAGCGTCCATTTTCCCTTTGATGTCCGTCCGATGATGGATGGCGCCCGACATTAAAATTTCTCCGTTGCTAACACAACTAAAGCCGGTAACATCGCTTCCCTTGTCAATACCGACAGTAACTTCTTGTACATTCTCCTCGCAATCCCAAAGGAGTTGAATTGTAAAAGGACAACGATTAACTACTTTTGCTTTTTTGTCTCTGAGTAATTTTCTTGCCTTTGCAGGTTTGCATGGCATCAACGGATTTCCATTTTTGTTTATAACATAGACACGCATAATGTTCGTAGTACCTCCTACGTGTAAAGAGTGAAATACTCCTCGTGGTTGTTAAATCGGCTTTTTACGAGCCGTTCACCTTCACCTTTCGGCTACCCTTAAAACGGCTCCGCAGTTGCTACCGACTGGAATAACATCTGTAGGTGCGGTAACCTATCTAACTGCTGCGACGAACTAGTCGCCCACTGTTAGTTCCATGTCTATGGAATATTTGTCCATAAATTTAGGAACTATCGTAGGTCTGATTCTCCCGTTTCTCGGGACAAGTTTTGCGGGGCGGAGTTGCCTAGCCTGTGTCGCCACTCTCTTCCAAGGCCTTCTTAGTCTCATCCACCTCGTCTTTTTTCGATAACAGATTCCCCGCTAGAGTCAGTCCCAACCATCCAAGTAGCCCAAACGCCGCGCCTGCTGCGCAGGCCAAACCTGCGGCTTTTGCCGTGCCGAATTTATGTAACTCTTCCCAGTCTACCTCCCAGGTAACATTTCCTGGCTTCCGTAAGGTAACCCCGCGTTTGCCGTTCTTTTGCCATATCTCAAGTGTCGAATTAGCGTCAGGTTCTATCTGAAATCTACATTTGACCGGTCCGGCGTTCAAGCCGATGGAACCAACCCCTTCCCCGCCTTTAGACACTGCCTTAACGCCGCTTTCTCCGGTATCGTCTGCAATAGATTCCACTTCAAACGGTGGGTGAAATGTCTCGGCTACTCCGTCAATCACACTCTTCGTTTTCGTTATTGCATCTATCAACTTTTCCCATTTCATGGCAATCATCCCCGTCCATATAATAATTACCAAACGCGATTGGTTTTGGTGAATAGAAAGCAAAAAGGAGTATACAATAGGATGGTTCAAAAGTCAAGGTGAAAATTGAAGTAACCACTGAGCGAAGCGAACATATTTGGGATAAATGGGTAAGTCTTGGAGAACGGTACGGTTTCCCGATGCCTTTGGCAATTCTATGGCGCATTTTCTTAAATGTGTTGCAGATGATAAAATACCACTCACCTATCCGCTCACACACTCATACAATTACTCCCGCTTTTATCACCAACTTAGGTTTTCTCAGCACGGATAGTGATTGCAGTGGATTGCCGTAAACTCCGACGATATCAGCTTCCATACCTACTTCGATAGCGCCGATTTTATCCTGCATTTGCAATAGTTCCGCGTTGCCAAAGGTCGCGAGTTTGAGAGCGTCGAAGTTCGAAAAGCCGTATTCGGTGAAAAGTTCCATCTCGGTGACGATATCGTTGTGGAACACCAACGGCACACCTGAATCGCTGCCGATGCCGAGTTTCAAGCTTTCCCTGTGGCAAAATTTGGCGAAGTTTTCTCGGTGTATTGGCTTTACCCTATTGGCTTTTTCTATGGCGTATTCTGGGATTAATTCCGCCGCGCGCGGGTCGGTGAGCCTTTCACCGGGTGTCAGCGTTGGCACCCAATACGTTCCTTTTTCAATCATCAGCTCGATGATTTCCTCAGTCATATAGATGCCATGTTCGATTGTGTCGATGCCTGCCAGGACAGCGTTTTTGACGCCTTCGGTTCCTTGAGCGTGACTGGCGGTCAACTTCTGAGAGCGTCTAGCTTCATCGGCGGCGGCTTTGACCTCTTCAAACGTATAAAGCGCAAGCCCAGGTTCGACACCTTCAGTCATCACACCGCCTGTGGACATCACTTTGATAACATCCGCCCCAGCCTTGACTTGCTCGCGGACGGCTTTCATAATTTCGACTTTGCCATCCGCTTCTCTACCGATGAAGTATCCATGTCCGCCTGTTTTCGTAATGACTTTGCCGCTGAGCAGCATTCTGGGGCCAGGCACGACGCCTCGTTCCACGCCTTCGCGATAGGCAAAATCCAGATGTTCTCTGCAACCGAGTTCTCTGATGGTGGTTATCCCAGATTCCAAAGTCAACCTGCCATTTTTTACGATTTTTAACAGCGTCATCTCAGTCGATTCGTCCAACGATTCTTCGAACGGCGCCTCGGCGTCCAAACTCAAATGCGCGTGGACGTTTATTAAACCGGGCAAAACCGTCATGCCTTCGCAGTCGATTTCTTGTACTTTTTCACCCGCAGACAGTTTAGGGTTGCTTGAAATCGCTACAATCTTTCCATCTCTTATTAAGATGGATAAATTCCCTTCAATTTTATTATCTTTGCCATTGAATATGTTGACATCTTTGAGTAAAATGTTTTGCATACATTTTCCTTTCTAATTACCGAAGATTATTGGTATTGTAACATATTTGAGGAAAAAATAAAAGATGACCCTAAAAATTTTGGTAACCATTTTACTTATGAAAGGATTATAAAATAACCCTCTACCATTTTTTTATTTGACCCTTTTTCATTCATCTCCGCACCTATATTATCAGTAATTTCAATATAATGCATTTAATCTTAAAACATCATCCCATTTATTATTGGCACTTTTCCCACCTGATATCGTTATGAAAGCAATGAATTTGTCCATTGTTATTACAACTTTCAATACCAAGTCTCTTCTGCGGAAAGCCATAAAGACGATTTTTGAGGCTGCCGAGTTACTTCCTTGCCAACATGAGATAATTGTTGTAGATAATCACTCAAGCGACAAAACAGCAGAAATGATAAAGGAAGAATTTCCCGCAATCCAGTTAATAATAATGCAGGCTTCATTCCTAATTACCGAGACCGCTATTTTTACGGCGAAAAAATTTCAACCGGCTTTGTTGAATCAACAGTCAACCAAGTTGTGAGCAAACGTATGGTCAAGAAACAACAGATGCGATGGACAAAAAAGGGAGCGCATTTATTACTTCAAGTCAGAACCCAGGTACTGAACGAGGATTGGAGAAAGACCTTCTGTCGTCTTAGAGTATAGCGCTTTATCAATTATGATACCTATATCGATTGATTATTTCATCTTGAGTTGTCTTTGAGAGCGTTACGAAAATGGCTGAATATCCAGCGACTCTAACGATAATATCCCGATGCGCTTCTGGTTCGTTTTGCGCTTCGATTAGCCTTTCGACAGGCATCACATTGCCCTGAAAGATATGACCGCCCCTCTGGATAAATGTCTTGATAATCGGTTTTACGACATCGGGGTCTGCCCAAGAGGAATCTAAATCCCACATCATTGCCCCTCCTCCGCCAACTTCGTCCAAAGACAAACTGGTTGCGGAGTTAATGGCCGCCGTGATTCCTTTGATAGCGGAGCCGGATTGAGGCGATAAGCCGTGAGCCAACGGTCTGCCAGATTTGCGTCCGTCTGGGGTTGCGCCAACTTGCTGTCCGTGTGAGACCACCCATACAAATCCCAGTATAATTGGGCGGCAATGTCCGCCGTAGGGATTTCTGTGGGATTTGATAATGTCCGTGAAGGTGAGCAGAACTCTATCCACCATAGCGTCCACTTCCTCGTTGTCAGAACCGTATTTCGGCAAGCCAAGTAGATATGAGTGAACCTTTTCATATCCGACAAAGTCCGCCTTCAGGGCGTCGAGGATTTCCCGTCCAGTAAATATTTTTTCATCGAAGATAGCCTTTTTAATGGCATAGAGGCTATCTCCCACGTTCGGAATGCCCACTCCACTGCCGCCGTAGTCCATGTATCTCGCCCCGCCGTCATTGATGCTACGTCCGCGTTCCATACAATCGTGAGTCATGCTGGACATGAGAAAAGAGGGACGGTATTTGGCGTAGCATTCCAGATAGATATCGAGGCGCTTTAAAAGGATGTTCAGTTCGTGCTTGAGTTCTTGGGCAAAATCCGCATAAAGTTCTTCAAAAGTTTCGTAATCGGCAAGCGTCTTTGAATGTGTTATGGCTTTTTCACCTGTCTGTAAGAGACATCCGCCGTTAATGATAAGTTCGAAGGTTCGAGCCACATTGTGAGCGAAGGCAAATAGCAAGTCGCAATTGCACCCCTGCGGCGAAACTTCCATACATCCTCCCGCTGTCCAATGGCGCGCATCCTCTATTTTTACGCCATCAGCATGCAGAGCGGCAATCATCGGGTCGTCGCCGTATATCTGAGCGCGATTGCCACTTTGGAGCAGATATTTAACCGTCAGGTCGAAAAAATCCTCTGGCGCGTCATCATGTAAACGCACATATACCGACGGATGGGTCTGCTTGAGTTCAGTGATAACCTCAAGGATAATGTGAGACAGCGGATTAATAGTCGAACTGCCATCTTTATTTCTGCCGCCAACGGGAAGCGCCTCCACCCAACCATCCGCCGGGGCAATGCGTTCATGTAGCTTTATGAAGAGCTCTGTTATCAGTTCTTTCGCCTTATCAAGGCTGGTTCGTCCAGCTTCTAGATCGACTTTAAGATACGGCCACAGATAGTAGTCCAAACGCCCCGGACCGTTCCCTCCGAATGGATTCTCAAACATGACCGCTAAATGTTGAAAGAAAAAACCCTGAACCGCTTCCCTGAAAGTGGTAGCCGGATATGCTGGGACGCGTTCGCATATCTCTGCCATCTCCAAAAGCTCCTTTTTTCTGGCTTCGTCGTATTCTTCTTGGGCGGCTTCTTTCAACTT
>DTYX01000380.1 GCA_012961655.1 Candidatus Poribacteria bacterium | reverse complement strand
GTTTCGCCTGCGGATATTTTCTTCGAGCCTCAACAACCCAAACAAGGGGAACAGGTAAAGATAACTGTTATTATACATAATCTTGGAGTTGCTGACGCGCGCGACGTCATAGTGGAATTGAAGGATGACGGAGCGCAAGTGGGAATCACCTATTGGTACATTGTCCGAACAAGTGATGGCAGATATCTGTCCGCAAATTTCGAACCCGTAAGCGCTTGCTCCCTCAATAATTTTGCTCCTAAGCCACCCGAGACAGTATATGCGCAAAAAGGAAGCATAGATAACACAATAGATATACGGTGGGTTGCAGGCGAAGAAGTCGATATAGCCGGGTATAAAGTATACAAAGGCGTTTCTTCTATGCTGTATGGTGAGCCAATTGATGTTGGCGTGACCGACCATTACGTACTAACCGGTCTTACCAACGGTACCGTAATACTACCTATCCGTCACCGCTTATGATGCTGAAGGCAATGAAAGCCTCCATTCCATCGAAGTTACTGCCACACCAGAAGACGATGACACCGGGCCGCCATTGTTCTCAGCATTTTATCCGAAGGAAGTCACTGAAGGGGTAGCTTTTGACATCAGATGTAGTATATCTGACCCATCGGGAGTTTATGACGGTTCATCTGGAGCGGACAAACAGGGAATATACCTTATATGGGATAATGATGGTGAGCTTTCAGAGAGTTCACATAAGGCGCCGATGAGCCTTTTATCATCGAGAATATATGGGATAGACGCGAAGATTCCCGGCCAGTCTATTGGAAAGCAGATTATTTATCAAGTATTCGCATACGATGATGACTGTGACTGGGGTAGAACAGAGGATAGAATGCGTGGGGTCAGTCAGGAACAGATAGTGAATATACTAAGGGCGCCAAAGAAAACGGTTCTGAAGCAAAACTACCCAAATCCGTTCAATCCTGAAACCTGGATTCCTTATGAATTGGCGAAGGACACTGATGTCTTAATTGAACTCTATGACCTACGCGGACAATTGGTACGACGTTTAGAACTCGGTTTCCAAAGGCGAGACCGCTACACCAGTCGGGAAAAAGCCGCCTTATGGGATGGGCGCAACCAAATTGGGGAACGAGTTGCCAGCGGTATCTACTTCTACGTCTTGCGAGCAGGTGATTTCACAGCCACGCGGAAGATGGCCATCCTTACATGCGTAATACGTAATACGTAAAAGGAGAGGAGAACATGAAAAAGATAATTTTCTCTACCGCTATAATTTGCCTCGTTTTGGGCATGGCAGTGTTTTCATTAGCATCCAATAAAAATGAGCCGGATTACAGACTCGTTTTTGAAAATGCGGAGCGAAGCGACATCCCGACCCCGTTCCGAAGAATCACGGAACAGCCTCCCGATTCTCAAAAGAACCTGTCGAGAGATTCCTTCGGAAGAATCGGGGATGAAATTCTCTCATTTCACATCACCGTCGCCGAAGAAGACTGGCTGAAAATGTGGGATAAACCATTCAAATATGTTAAATGCACCGTCAGGTTCGGCGATGAAGTATATCGGGATGTCGGACTCAGATTTAAAGGGAATTCCTCATCGAGGGTGAGAGGACTGAAAAAACCTTACAAGCTCAAATTCGATGAATTCGACAAAAAACAGCGTTTCCACGGGTTCAAAAAGTTGAACTTCCAAAACGGATTTAGGGACCCATCTCTGCTGAGGGAAAAGCTCGCTTATGATTTGTTCAGAGAGGCTTCAGCGTCCGCTCCGAGGGCGACTTTTGCGAAATTGTATCTCACCATCGACGGACATTACGATGATGAATACATCGGGCTTTACACACTCGTCGAGCAGGTGGACAAAGTATTTCTCAATGACCGATTCTCCGACACTTCGGGGAATTTGTTCAAATACGAAGGGATGTTTGGCTTCGTCTACAAAGGGGATTCCCCAGAAGCATATATAAAGGAATACGAAGCGAAATTGAACAAGAAGCAGAGGGATTTTTCGGTTTTAATCCGATTCATAAAGATGCTGAACGATACGCCGGAGGAGAAGTTTGAAGAAGAGATAGAGAAGGCGTTTGATGTGGAAAATTTCCTCTCATGGCTCGCCGTAAACACCCTGCTATCGAACCTCGACAGCTATGCGGGAAGCGGACATAACTTCTATCTCTACTACAATAAAGGCACGGGCAAGTTTGAGTTTATCCCCTGGGATTTAAACGAAGCGTTCGGCAATCATCATGTGTTGGCTAAGGCGCAAGATATGGTGCAACTCGACATATATGAACCTTATGCCAAACCGAAAATCCTCATCGAACGCATCCTCCGCGTCCCGAAATTCAAGGAGAGGTATATCGAAAAAATAAAAGCACTCCTCGACGGCCCGTTTCAGCAGAGCGCGATGTACGAAAAAATCGATACGCTTTACAAAAAAATAGAAAAGGATGTCCAAGCGGATATGTGGAAAGATTTCACTACGGAGGATTTTGAAAGGAGCATTGAACATAATATCCAATCCAAGCGAAGACTTGATATAATTTACATCGGG
>DTYX01000379.1 GCA_012961655.1 Candidatus Poribacteria bacterium | reverse complement strand
TGCATAGATAGAGCCATCGTTTATGATAGCTAGTGGATTTATCTCCGCAATGAGCGCATCGTAATCTTCAAAGACTTTATATAGCTTTAAAAGAATATCAGCAATCTGAGATGATTCCGCGCCCGAAAGTCCCAATGCTTTTGCTAACTTACGAGCTTGGTAGGATTGCAATCCTATAAAAACATCGGTATGTATCGACGCTATCTTTTCGGGACTTTTAGCTGCCGTTTTCTCAACTGCCACGCCGCCTTCTGAACTAACCATAACGATAGGACAACCCGCCAGTCCATCAATGGTAATACCTAGATAGATTTCAGCTTCGAGTTCCAATTTTTCTTGAATCAGGATACCATCCGGCTGATATCCTTTTATGGGCGTATGCAGGACTACCTCTGCCCCACGCTTGACCTCCTCTATACTCTCCGCAAATTTAATTCCGCCGGCCAAACCTCGCCCGCCGACAAGCACTTGAGATTTGATAACTACAGGCAGCCCTATCTCTTTTGCCTTTTTAACCGCCTCGTCTGCAGTTTTAGCGAGACCGCGCTTCGGCGTCGGAATGCCATAGCTTGCAAATATATCTTTCGCCTCATATTCATGAAGTCTCATAATTTGTCTACTATCCTTATATTGGGAGTGGGCTGGGGGGATTTTAATCAGCTGAAATCCTTCTCAAGAAACCCCTAACCCCCTGACAGGGAAAGGAATGAAAGTTGATGATAATTCCTTAACTTAATCCGTATGGGTAAAGTACGTGATTCCATGTCGTTATGAACTTGTCATTTCCTTCAACGCTTCTAGCTTCTCCAGCGCCCTGCCTGAATCGATAGAATCTTCAGCGATAGAGATTCCTTGGCGCAGGTTGTCCGCTTTTCCGCCTGCGACAATTGCCGCAGCAGCGTTCAGCAACACGATATCACGTTTCGCGCCCGATTTGCCTTGAAGGACGTCCAATGTCATCGCCGCGTTTTCTTCAGGTGTACCTCCGATTAAATCCTGCGTTTTGGCTTTGGGGATTCCGAGTCCTATTGGCGCTAGATTATAAGTGCGCACTTTGCCGTTAGCGAGTTCAGAGATTTGAGTGTCTGTTGTCGTTGTGATTTCATCTAATCCATCTTTTCCATGTACGACAAAAACATGCTCGCTGCCGAGATTGTGCAGCACTTTGGCGAGTGGCTCAGTGAGATTGGCGTCATATACCCCCAACACTTGCGCTTGGGCGCCGGCGGGATTGGTCAGTGGTCCTAGAATATTAAATATCGTTCTGATGCCGATTTCACGCCGCGGACCGATGGCATATTTCATCGCGCCGTGCAACAGCGGCGCAAAAAGGAAACCGATGCCGATTTCATCTATGCAACGCCCGACTAAATCCGGCTCGACTTCGATATTCATACCTAACGTTTTCAGCACATCTGCACTACCGCAACGACTGGAAACCGACCGGTTGCCATGTTTTGCAACGGGAATTCCCGCGCCCGCCGCGACAAATGCCGCCGTCGTCGAGATGTTGAATGTATGCGCGCCATCGCCGCCTGTCCCGCAGGTATCAACTACAAGTGGATGAATCGTTTGAATTTTCGTGGCTTTTTCGCGCATCACCCGTGCGCAGCCCGTAATCTCTTCAATGGTTTCCCCTTTCAACCGCAACGCGGTGATAAAACTCGCTATCTGAGCATCAGTCGCTTCCCCGCTCATGATAACATTCATGACATCAACGGCTTCTTGTTCGGTTAAATTTTCACCATTTACCACTTTACCAATGGCTTCCTGAATCATTTTTTTCACCTTCCTGTTTGATGACAATACCGGTGTCGGGCTTGGGGCACGACACATCAAAATACTCGGCGGCTTTCTCACCTTAATTTTGTAAATATGGGAGGAGGAGAATTCCTTTCACGTTTCACTTACTATTTCCTGACGACCTCTACAAGCGCAGGCGCATCCAACATCAGCGCTTTTTCAACTGTCGGCTTGAAATCATCAGGGTCATTCACTCGAAATCCATAAGCGCCGAATGATTCCGCGTATTTGACAAAGTCGGGGTTATACAAATCTACTCCGATGGTCCCGCCCAAATTACGCACTTGTCCACCTTTAACTGAACCTAACGCATTGTCATTCACAACGATTACTAAAATTTTCAGATTGTACTTCATAACTGTTGCAAACTCTGAACTACTTAATATAAATCCGCCGTCTCCGCAGAAGGCGACGACTTGCCGGTCTAGATGGGCGACTTTCGCTCCGATTGCCGCTGGTAATCCATATCCCATATTCACTAGAATCCCCGAATACAGATAATTTGAAGGGTTATACGCTTTGAAGTGGGTGCGCGCCGGATAGCCGGCAATATGTACGTCGGAAACTAAAGTCGCATCGGGAGACAGTATCTCCCGCAATTCTTGAATCATCCGCGGGCGCTCCGCTGATTCAACCTCACTTTTGAACTTCGATAGTTTGTCTCCCCATCCATCACCCAATTCGTGTTTTCTGAGAGCATCTATCAATTGCTGTAATACCAATTTGGCGTCGCCGGCGATGCCCACATCCGCAGTGTATTCCTTGTTAATCTCCTCTGGGTCGGCTTCGATGTGGATGAGCGGCTGCGAAAATTCCATCGACCAGCCACCCGTATCCATCTGCGTAAATCGTGTGCCGATGGCTAAAACCAAATCAGATTCTTCCATCGCTTTGCGCACCGTGCTATTGCCAATGCCGCCGATTGATAAATCTTCATATTCTGAGATAACGCCTTTGCCCATCGCGGTGGTCGCGACTGGGGCTTTAATCAGTTTGGCAAATTGTAGCAATTCGCCATTATCACGCGCGTGATAAACGCCCTTTCCAGCGATAATAAATCGACGTTCTGATTTGACTATCAACTCGATAGCTTGCCGCAGTTGTTGTTCAGCGGCTTTAACCTTGACGCCATCATTTCGTCCCGGAATATCCAAATCCGCTTCGGCTGAAAGCGCGTTGGCGGTAATCTCAAGGAGAACGGGTTTCGGACGCCCTGAACGTAACGCGGCAAAAACTTCATCAATGGCTCCTGGAATATCCTCGACCTTTTCAACGTGTTTTGTCAGTTTAGTTATCGGACTAAAAGCGGCGATGTGGTTTAATCCGTGAAACATCTTGCCATAATCTCTGTTAGCATAGCGCGGTTCATGCTGCCCGGTGATTAGCAGAACCGGCGAACAAGCAGTGTATGCTTCCACGATGCCAGTATAAGCGTTACTTGCGCCTGGACCGGGGATTACCAAACAAACCCCGACTTCGCCCGTCGCGCGCGAATATCCTTCAGCCATCAGACTCGCGCCGCCTTCGTGACGCGCCAGAATATGGCTGATTGAATCCTGGTTTTTGTATAACCCGGCGTATATTTGGCTGAGATGTGTGCCAGGCATCCCAAAAACGACCTTAACCTCTTGCTTCTTCAGACATTCAACGACAATCTCTCCTCCGGTCATAGAATTCTCCTTCCTTCTTTTAAGTCATCACGCTATTTATTAGTTGATTGGTAAGATTCTATCGTCTGTTCTAATCCCCACTGGAAATCGGTTTTAGGTATCCACCCCAATTCCCGCTTAGCTTTTGTCGCATCGAGACATATACGTTGAATTTCACCGACGCGTTCATCTCCATAAATGGGCTCTAAAGACGATGCGCCAATGCAGTTTTTTAGTGAATCAAATATCTGTTGAACGGAGATTTCTATACCTGTGCCGATATTATAAATTACATTATCCCCTTTTGTCAAAGCGAGTATATTTGCTTCAACTATATCTGAAACGAAGGTATAATCGCGCGTTTGACTACCATCGCCAAATATAGTTGGTCGTTGATTATTCAACATTTTTTGGGTGAATATTGCAATAACGCCAGCTTCCCCATGAGGGTTTTGACGCGGTCCATAGACATTCGGATACCGCAACACGGTGTATTTTAGACCATGGTTGACGGAATAAAGATAGAGGTAATGTTCTACTGTATGCTTGGATATTCCGTACTGGCTTATAGGATTAATAGGATGGTTTTCATCTACTGGAAGATATTTCGGTTCTCCGTAGACAGCCCCTCCTGTCGAGGCGTAAATGAACTTTTTTATTCCTGTCGCAACTGACTGTATTATTAAATTGAGACTGCCGAGGATATTACACTGAGCGTCAAAAATTGGTTCTTGGGTTGACCTGCGAACATCCATCTGTGCTGCATGATGGTTGATAAAATCCGGTTTTTCCAACTCAAAAATTTGACGCACTCTGTCCTCATCGCGAATATCAACATCGTAGAATGTAACATTCGGATTAATATTCTTATGAAATCCCGTGGATAAATTATCCAGCACAATAACTTCATATCCATTATCGATTAATCCATCAACGACATTTGAGCCGATAAACCCGGCTCCACCAGTTACTAAAATTTTACTCAATTGACTTCACCTATTATTATCAGTACATCGAAAATGATGTTTTTCAATGTAGCAGATGTTTTGAGCTAGAAACGATAACATACATTAAAAATGAGCTTCTGATTATCTTCATTGACTGAGAATTGATGTCCCGCATTCCTTCTCCAATAAAAAGTATATTCTGCTTTAGCGCGATACTTCTCTATGGCGCGATACTCAACTCCGAATGATAGAGCGTAAGTGGATTCTGTTATACCTGACAAGAACTCCCATTTATCATCGACAGGGGCTTTATCGGGATGCGGTTTATCTATGCTGCCTTCGCCGTGGCGCTGTAACTCATAAGTCAGGGAAAGATTCAACTTGTTCGTGAAAGAATGTCTGATGATGAACCATAAGTCGTCGGCGTCAGCGCCAACCCAGTGTCCTAAAGGATATCCGTCACTGCTATAAGCCCTCTGGGGAATGTCTCCCCAACCCGTATAGGCGTATTGATTGATGAAAGCGTATTCAAGCCGCAAATCAGTATCTGGCAAACCAAAAGGATTAAGATAGTATAAGCCGCTTAGTACTCCAAATTTCGTCCCCCAATTACGCCAACCGCGCTTAAATTGTAGGTCATCCGCCATCAATTCGCCATACAGGGAAAGATTGGCAATAGGTTGAATCTCTATGTCCAGACTGATGATGCGGCTTTGAAGTTTATCAGTTTTCTTTTGTTCTGATACGAAGTATATGAGGGCGGGATTAACGTAACGGGCGCGAAATTTGCCCAATATCAGCAACCCTTCGGTTAAGCCTATTTGCAAGAGAGAGGATGAAGCTCTGTTAGCGGAAGAGATGTTATTTTTGTTCCCCACGTCTGATAGGAAGAGAAATGGTAATTTAACTTCCAAACGATGGGCGACAAGATATTTATCAGTGACATCGTTCAAAGAAGCTGCCAAGAAAGCAAAGGTAAAAGGCGGGTAACTTGCATCGAGTTTTAATTGGTCTAACGATGGGGAATTATTTGAAAGTAAGAGCGCGCCGTGTTTACCCGGTCCCCACCATGACTCATCCCTTCCCAACTGTAGGGAAAACCACGGCAGAGCAAAGAGCACATAGGCGTTGATAGTATTAATTGAGAGAGCATTTGCACCATGCTTAACAGTTTGGCTGGGTGCGTAAGGCTTGTCAAAATAATCTCCATAAAGAAGGTCGGAACGGACATCCTCATAAACCGCGAAATTGCCTTTGACTTCACCGAGCCCGACAAACCGCCCCCATGTGCCAAATGCTCTTTTTGAGTTCTTCTCTCTCTGCGTCCGTGATAACGTTTGCCCTAACCAAAAGTCTATGCTAAATTCGTAAGAGGGCTTCCGCATGCTTTTAAGATAGGGATGACGGTCATTTTCCGTTGCCAAAAGCTTGCCAACCTCGTAAGTAAACTCCCTCTTGAAATCTTCTAAGTGAGAATACTCAATCTCACTTAACTTAATCCCGCCAGCTTTCTGCTTCTTTTCTACTTCCACCAATAAAGAAGCAACTATTCCACGACTGATGGGCAGAGTATTGGGCAGCGGAGTGTCTAAAAAACCCCTGACCGCTAATCTATCAAGATAGTCATAGACAGGATGGGCAAGCGGAACATAAACTAAGCTGCTAGCCCAAGCTGACATGGAAATGAAAATCAAACAAATAGATAAAATAGTATTTATCTTGTTATGGAAGGAATTCATCTCTCCCTTTAGCAACAAAGCATAGGTAATGTTTCAGATTTGTGTATTCTAAATCTTTTTGGGAAATTTCCACAAATTTATAACACTACCAAAGCATATTGTATTTCATCTAAATGTCCGCGCTATACCAAACGGTCATTTGAGTTATTTCACCTAGGAATTCTCAGCCTTTCACTCCGTATCCCATCCCAATTGATGCTTACAAGATTTCAACAGCGCCTGCGCTTGAGGAAAATCTGGTTCTATCGATAGTGACTGTTTCAAATGTTCAATAGCTTCCGCATAGGCGCCGCTTTTAGACAAAGTTAAACCGAGTTTAAAATGAAGAGAAGCATCAATCTCATTCTGTCCGAAAGCAGATTCATACTTTTCCACGGCCAAATCAAATTGTCCAAGTTGAAAATAACTGTCGCCCAAACCTATCAGTGCATCAACTGAATTAGGAAGGAGGGCAAGCGCTTGCTCAAAAGAAATTATAGCACGTTGATATTCACTGTTAGCCAAATGAATGATGCCGATGTTATTATAAAATTCCGGCGTCCGAGAATTTGTTGATATGCGTTGTTCCAAAAAGGGAAGTATCTTTTTTTGCAAACGATATGGGTTATCCGCTATAATCAAAATCTCTTCTTGTGCCCGCACGGGATTTGTTGCCTCTTTTGTTTCACCAGCATTATGGAAATAAAATTGCGCTAACGCTTCCTGTCCTAACATGAGATAAGCCAATCCCAAATCACGATTTAAAAGTGAATAATGAGAATTCTCTTTTAGCTCTCGCTTGAGATTTTTTACCGTTAAACGCGCACCTTTGAACAAGATATCCCTAAGTACATCATCGGAAGGTAAATTATGAAACCGTAGCACAATAGTTTTATGATTGCGTCTTCTACCATTGCGGAGTTGTATTATTTTCAGAGGCAATTTGTGCCAATAATGCAGCGCTACTTTTTGAATGACAAGATATACTGTTTTGATTATTAATTTCAAATCGAGCAGAAACGACTGATTCTTGATATATAAAATGTCATAACGCAATTTATTTCTTGGGTGAATAAAATAACCTCCACGAATTTGAGCTAATCCAGTAATACCTGGTTTGACTGCGAACCGCTTCGTATAATCAGGATAATCCTTCAAGTACTCCTCTAATAGTGCTGGTCTTATAGGCCGTGGGCCTACTAGGCTCATATCACCTTTAAGAATGTTCAAGAGCTGTGGTAACTCATCCACTTTAAACATGCGCAAAATTTTGCCTACTTTCGTAATGTATCCTTCACCACCTTTTTGGATTATTCTACCACCAACCTTCTTCTCCGTACCAACATACATTGTACGGAATTTATACATCATAAAAATCTTACCATCTTTCCCAACCCTTTCGCCTTTGTAAAAAACCGGGCCGGGCGAGGAGAGCTTTACCGCAATACTTGCTATTATACCCAAAGGCAAGGTAATTAACAATACCATCGAACAGAAGATAATGTGGAAAACTCTGCGAATAAATCGTATTATGAAATACATTTTCATAAGCTGATTTTACTCCCTATCCAGATACCAACTACTTGCGCCACCTCGCAGGCGCTTTATTACATTTCGGAGTGGGTAGACAATATGCATTAAAGCAAATCGACTGTAGATGAACTTCAAAAACCACGGTTGCGGTAGGAGTTTCCGTTCTATCTTCAAAAACCAATTTAGTTCTGAGCGTATAAACGGTCTATAGGCATCTTCCAAAGTGACATTCCCAAAGATTGTAATCTGAGCCCAATCGATAGACGCATAACATTCCTTGAATAACTTCAGATGCTCAATCTCCTCGGGCTTCATTCCAATGATACGAGCGGCTGTCACATCAGCAGCTAAGGGGTCCTCCGCAAAAAGCAGAAGGTCTAAATTTACGGGATTTCCATAGATTGGCCCATTTCCCTCCATCGCGATAATGCCATCGACTAAGACGAACATTTTGGAGTAAAAAACCGAATTCAAGTCAGCTAACACAGCATGGATATTGGGATGGTATTTAACACGCAAAGGGTCGGGTATTGTACCGAACATATTTTTCAGCGAACAGGTAAGCGTCGCATATTTATGAGTTTTGATTTTGGGAAGGTTGAGTATTAAGTCAGCATCAAGGAGTGTCTTGCCAAGCTCTATCTCTTTTAAAAATAACGGGTTTGAAAACTTGACTAACGTTTTTTTATCATGGGTCAGATTTACTATCGTGAAATCATACCTCTTTTGTAGGTCATATACGCCCATATATTTCAGAGCATATTTCAACTTTCGCCCCTTCAATTGCGGCCCCATATCACTTTCACCAAGGAACGCCTTTACATCGCAATCGCTCAAGTATTGTAGCACTCCCTCGATAACCCTTATATCGGTATTGGAGCCATTCTGGATGTACTCCTTGACATCGCTCACCAGATTAGGCTTGATAAAGGCACGCCGACAACCTTTGAGCCGTTGCGACAGTCCAAAGCTATCAAGCCCCTCAAGTATAACCGGAAAAATGTCTCTTCCATTCAATTTTTCAATGCGAACTTTTTTCATCTCTCTCTTGTCCCAAAAAGATTTACCACAGAGACACAGAGA
>DTYX01000378.1 GCA_012961655.1 Candidatus Poribacteria bacterium | reverse complement strand
ATTTCCTCCAATTCAATTTTTATCGTGTTGTATTCCCTGTTTATTAGCAAGCGTGTAAAATTGCACCGTATCGATATTGCCTCTGCCTGTCGTAGTCTTTTGCAGAATACGAACTGCGTTGGCGCGAACCACAGTGTGAATTTCAATGGGAAATGTGCGTTTTTCCTTAATCTTCTTTATCGATACCCATTGATTCTCCCCGGTTTGAGCGAAAATCTCGATGTTTTGGACCGTTCCTGAACCGAGAATAACGATTTTCCTGATGTCCTTTTCTCCTGAGATTGAGAATACCACTCCAGAAAATGTGTAAGATACCTCTACTTTCTCATCTATCAAAATATATTCTTGCTCGGTGAAGAGCACCGCGCAACCAATGCTTAGAAGATATATGTTCAATAAGTACAGATGAATTATTTTCATTTTTTGTTTTTTCATCGCAACCAGCAATCACCTTTTTTCATAGTTTTGGTCATCGATTTCGCTTCAGAAGTCCCCAAAACGTCCGCCATTTGTCCAGAGGCGTCACCGCAAAGCCGTCAAAAGAGGCGTACCATGTCGGCTGGAAATTGAGTTCATCTCTCTGTGCGTTGGTCAGTCGCTTCTGATTTTTTCCATCGGCATCCATGACAAAGATGTCCGTACGCCCGATTCCAGCGCTATAAACAATCTGTTTTCCATCTGGCGACCATTCGGGGTGATTTCCCAATGTCAATTGCCTTAGATTTCCTCCATTCGCGTTCATCGTAAAGATGGCGTTTCCACCATCCTCAGAGGAACTATCATCCGTTTGTCAACACGATGTAAAGCAACAGCAGCATGCCACCGATGACCTGTGTCGCCAATCCAAGCAGGATAGATATGCTTGCCTCCATGATGTTTCTCATTGCTCTCTCCCTCCAATCAAAAAATTTCCCCAGTAAAATTTTGCTTGACATTTTGACTGTTTTGATTTAAACTAATATGTGGTGAAAGGATGGCATATTTCCAAGAAGTACACAGATATGAGCTTACATTTCCCCTGCAAAAGCTATCTGTGCGTTTCTTGCGCCCTCCTTTTGCCTGAATGCAAATTGTTGATACTGTGAGCAACGTTATAACAACATCGTTATCTCAGAAACTCCTCCTCACTTTGCCACAATCATTTTGCGCGTTGCAGAAAAATATCCCTCTTCTGCTTTCCCCATGTCGTCAGTTGTTTGTCCAAGGGAGTTACCGCTTCAGCTCCTGCCTTTAGAGCCGGGTCTATATATTTTAAAATCATGCTAGATCAAAATGATGTTCAATTCCCAACAACTTTGCTATAGTCGGCGCCACTTGAGTGCAGTGGACTTCTTCCTTTAACGAAAAGTCTAAATTATCGCAACTTAGTACAAACGTTGCCTTTTGGGCGTCACTGTAAGGGGGATAACCGTGGGAGCCCTTAACCAACTTAGGTTCAAGCGGGATAGATTTTGTATTCTCTTCAAAAAAGAGTTCCAGCGGGTCAAATCCGGGCTTACGGTGGATGTCCACTGTGCGCGCGAAATCAGGCGCTTTGGAAGGGTCATTCCACCAATAATACGCAAACCATCGATTCTCCTCGGATATGGCGACCAACTCCCCTGAAAGCGGATGGTCGAGATATTTCTCACGTTTGCCATCTTCAT
>DTYX01000377.1 GCA_012961655.1 Candidatus Poribacteria bacterium | reverse complement strand
TAGCTCCGAACGCTTTTGCAGACGGAGTAGAGGGCGCCGTAGTTCGCCCATTGAAGGTTACCTTCAAGAATTAGAAAACCGATGTCTATATTTGTCTATGGAATAAGGAACTATTTGTCCTCAGTGACAATACCATCTGGGTCGCGTCCTTTTCTGTTCACCCAGATGTGAGTTCTTCTGGGGAAGACTTCGGTTTTTGACCAATCGATGATTAAATTTTTGGAGTTTGGGCTTTGCTTGTAAGCCATCAATCCCGCTCTTGCTAATGCTGTGTTTAGCCGGACACCTTTGATGATTGGAATGGCTCCGTGGTCGGAGACAACTGCTACAAGAGTTGATTCATCGGCACATTTTTCCACCATTTGACCGACCATCTTATCGACCGCCTCGTAGGATTTCGCAAATAGCTCCCAACACCGAGCGGCTTCGTCGGGATTGTAATGCTGATAGCCAGGGTAAACTTCCGGGGAAATCGCATGGTTGATGCCATCCTGTACGTGAATTTGCGCTATCAGCAAATCCCAGTCATACCGCTTGGACAGATATTCCGCGGCGTCCACATACCACTGCGCCTGCGACTCCAAACCCTCAAAATAGATATCCCAATGTCCTCTATTGGTCGCTACGCCCGGCGGCAATTCCATACCCTCCGTGAAGGGACGAACTTCGCGGCATAACTCCTCGGCGATATGTTCTGGATGCGACCAGCCTTTCGTCGTCCAGATATCCGTCCGATATAGAGTGCAGGTTTTCCCATCATCGGAAAGTTCGACCAGCTTGAATCTAAACACACCTTCGACCTCGGCGCCTTTAATCCCAGATTCTTCGGTGAGTAACGCCGACTTAGGAAACATTTCATATATCCATTCGCTCCACTGTCCTGGCTCAATAACGGCAACTGGATTTTTAGCATCTTTCTCTCTGGCGATGATAACTTTGTCATACCCCTTGCCACACGAATCTATTACCAGCAATTGATATGCAATGGCATCTTGTGATGTTGTCTCCATACCATGGACTTGCCAGCCCATCTCCGACCAGCGGTAAACGACCTGTCCTTTCAGCGGTATCGTCGCCTCAATAGGTATAGAATGAGAAGCGGGCATATTTTGCCATTTCCGAGTAGCGGAATCCCGCGAAGCGGGACCTTCGGTTGGCTTAAAATGCAACGGCGATTCCTGTCCTCTTTGAAGTCTGGGTTTGCCTTCAGGCGGATGAGTGGCGTAAACATTGCTGTTGGCAATTCGCCAAAACGGTGTTCCTGGGCCTGTGCCGTCTATGATAATTCCACCTTTTGTCGTCGGCGGCCAGGACACAGGCCAGTTCAGCATAATAAATTTCTTGCCCTCTCGTTCGGCGACATCCCACAGATGTTCGACATCACACATCTTCGTGTTGAGGGTTGAATGAGTTTGATGCAGCGGCTCACCGGGCAGATGCACCCAAAAACTCATCACACCGTGCGTACCCGCCCAAGCGCCTGTGAGCAAAGTCGTCCAATTCGTCGGTGTATCGCAGACGGGCACAGGCAGAGATTCGGCGAAAAAGCCCTCATTCATCAGCTTCGTGAGAGCTGGCAACCTACCTTCCCGCGAGAATTTCTTGACAAATCCAGGTATTGCGCCGTCCAACCCGATAAGTAAAAGTTTCTTTCGATTTGCTTGTGTCATAATTATACCGTTAGCCTCCCAAGATTAATCAGATAGCTCACTTCCCCTGGGTGTATAATTGCATGAGATGAGCCATTGGTCAAGTTTTTCTTCAAATTGACGCGCCATATCAGACTCTGCTTCAATGATGTTCCGCTCTTCACTTAGGGTCGCTTCTCTGGTCATAAAGTTCCCGCCATATCCCATCTTTCAGTTGGGCGATTGAAGATAGCCTTTTAAAACGTTCTGAGGCAGTGCCTTTAATTTAGTTCTCAAAGGTGGAGATGTTATCGATAAAAGTCAGGGAATTTCAGGCAAGTTGGATATCGCTTTCTCGAAAGCTAACATTGCGGCAATTGAATCGGATATTCCCACAGAGCAATCCGCTCAAGTCATCGATGTAACGGGCAAACTGGTGACGCCAGGCTTGATTGACCTTCACGCCCATGTCTTTTCAGGCTGCACTAATCTCGGCATAGCAGTTCGGGAGTTACTACTTTGGTGGATGCAGGCAGTGCTAGTTGGGTTACTTTTGAGGGCTGTAACACTCGTGTTTGGTTTGGTTCACATTTCGACCTTGGGCTTGATATATTCCGGCATCGGTGAGATGTTAAACATCGACTATGCCAATTCTGAATGGGGAATTTCTATTACAGAATTTTCAGAGATTCTCAAAGGTGAT